>JABFYB010000290.1 GCA_013361475.1 Hamadaea sp. | reverse complement strand
GCGGCATGCGGAAACGCATGAGATCCTCCAGATAGGTCTGTGCAGCTTGCGTTGCAATCTTGACCCTACTCTCGGATTCAAACACGGCGGAAGGCGGTGGCGTGGCGTGTTCGGGTGGTGGCCGATCCAGGTTTTCGGCCCTTCGATGGCCCCGACTTTGCGCTCCGGCGACGCCGTTCTGGCCCGGCGGCGGGGGCGCGGCGTACGCCCCGGCGACGTGGTCGTCGCCCGCTTCCCGGCGCGTCCCGACATCGGCCTGGTGATCAAACGGGCCGTACGCCGTCAGGGCGACGGTTGGTGGGTCGAGGGTGACAACGCCTTCGTGGCCGACGACTCGCGGGCGTACGGGGTCGCCCTGGTCGAGGCACGGGTCGTCGCTCGCTATTGGCCTCGTCCGGCGGTGTTCCGGGGGCGGGGCGAACACCGCCCAGCTGAGTCCGATATGCCCGAATGATTTAGCATGGCCATGTTCTAGGCAGAATGTCGGTCTGTCCCCTCCGGATCGCCCGACCCGAATGCAGGCCATGGACGATTCCTCCATCGTGGTGATCGGCGGCGGTCCCGCCGGCCTCACCGCGGCATACCAATTGACCAAGTCCGCTCGCGCGGTCACCGTCTTCGAGGCGGACGACGTGGTCGGCGGCATCAGCCGCACCGCCGAACGCGAGGGCTGGCGGTTCGACATCGGCGGGCACCGGTTCTTCACCAAGGTCGCGGCGGTCGAGGAGCTGTGGCACGAGATCCTGCCGGACGGGGACTTTCTGCTCCGCCCGCGAATGAGCCGGATCTACTACAACGGCGTCCTGTTCGACTACCCGCTCAAGGCGATGAACGCGCTGCGAGGACTGGGCGTGGTGGAAGCCGTCCGCTGCGTCGGCTCGTACGCCTGGGCGCAGGTCCGGCCGCCGAAGGATCAGTCGCATTTCGAGGGTTGGGTGTCGGCGCGGTTCGGCTGGCGGCTCTACTCCATCTTCTTCAAGACCTACACCGAGAAGGTGTGGGGCATGCCGGCCACCGAGTTGCAGGCGGACTGGGCGGCCCAGCGCATCAAGAACCTGTCGCTGGCCGGCGCGGTGCTGAACGCGTTGCTGCCCAAGCGCAACCGGAAGGACATCACGAGCCTCATCGAGGAGTTCCAGTATCCGAAGCTGGGGCCCGGGATGATGTGGGAGCGGTGTGCCGAGCTCGTGGCGAAGCAGGGTGGCACGGTCGCGCTGTCGACGGCGGTCACCGCCCTGCACCGGGACGACGCGGGCGTCACCGCGGTGTCCGTTCGCGACTGCGACGGGGAGCGACGCGTACCGGCGACGGACGTGGTCTCCTCGATGCCGTTGTCGGCCCTCGTGCGGGCCATGGAACCGGCCGCGCCCGCCGAGGTCCGGGCAGCCGCCGACGACCTGCGCTATCGGGACTTCCTGACGGTCGCCCTGGTCGTGCCGGAGGAGTTCAGCTTCCCGGACAACTGGATCTACATCCACACGCCGGGCGTCCAGGTCGGCCGCATCCAGAACTTCGGGTCCTGGTCGCCGTACCTCGTGCAGGACGGGCGCACCTGTCTCGGCCTGGAGTACTTCGTCAACGTCGGCGACCAGCTGTGGGACGCCGCCGACGCCGACCTCGTCGCCCTGGCCACGGCCGAACTGGAGAAGCTCGGTCTGGTCCGGCCCGGCGCGGTCGAGCAGGGCTACGTCGTCCGGATGCCCAAGGCGTACCCGGTCTACGACGAGCGCTACCAGCGCAACGTCGACACCATCCGGCAGTGGCTGGCCGAGGCCGTCCCGAACGTGCACCCGGTCGGCCGCAACGGCATGCACCGCTACAACAATCAGGACCATTCGATGCTGACCGCCATGCTCAGCGCCGAGAACATCCTCACCGGCGCCGGCCACGACATCTGGGCGGTCAACGTCGAGGAGGAGTACCACGAGCACAAGGCCGGCGACCACGGCACCGGCCGCGCCGCGCCGGTGCTGCCCAGCCAGGACCGCGAGGCTCAGGAGGCGGGAATCTCGTAGACGCGGCACGAGCCGGCCGCGTACCGCAGGAC
>JABFYB010000153.1 GCA_013361475.1 Hamadaea sp. | reverse complement strand
AACACGACCAGTTCCTCGTCCACCGGCGAGCCCACGGCCTCGCGGAAGGCCGCCGCGCGGCGGTCGTGTCCCGGGCCGCCGAGGAACGCGATGCGCCGGTGGCCGAGGCCCCGAAGGTAGCGGACGGCCGTACGGATGCCGGCGCGGTCGTCGGCGAGGACGGCCGGCACGTCGAGCGGCCGGATCGCCGCGTGCACCCCTTCCTGGGCGGGACGCGGCCGGGCGGGCACGCCGTCGAGCAGCATGAGATCGTCGAGCGCGCTCGCGGCCGGGTCCTCGTCGCGTTCGTCCTCGCGCCCGGCCTCCGGCGGCAGGCGGTCGGCGAAGACCACCGTCATGCCCGCCCTGATCGCCGGGGCCCACGTCTCGGCGTCGCCGGACGGCACGGCGATGACCCGGTCCACGCTCTGTTCGAGGAGCATGCCGATCAGCTCGGCCTCCTGCTCGGGGTCGCCGCCCGTCGACCCGAGCACGACCGGTTCCCCCGAGGAACGGGCGCAGGCGAGCACGCCTTCGGAGAGCTGCCCGTAGAAGGTGTCGGTGAGGTCGGGCACCAGCAGGCCGAGCCCGCCGGTACGGCGCTGGCGCAGGTTGCGGCCCAGCGCGCTCGGCCGGTAGTCGAGCTGGGCGGCGACGGCGAGCACGCGTTCTCTGGTGCTCGGGCTGGCCGAGCCGCCCGACAGCACCCGGGACACGGTGGCGACGCCCACGCCCGCCGCCTCGGCCACATCCTTGATGGTCGCCCGCTTGTCCATGGAAACGATTCCATCATGGATTCCGTTCCACCGGAAGTGCGCCCTGCCAACAAGGGCTGGTCACGCGGTACCCCTTGACACCGATGTCCGTTTCGGGTGAGATACGTGAAAACGTATCCACGGGAACAGTGAACCAACGTCCGGGCTGATCGCCCTGGAGCGCGAAGGAATGTCATGGCATCCATCGTTCTGACGAACGTCGACAAGATCTACGCCGGTGGCGTGAAGGCCGTGAACGGGCTCAACCTTGAGATCAAGGATGGCGAGTTCATGGTGCTGGTCGGTCCGTCCGGTTGCGGTAAGTCGACCGCGCTCCGGATGATCGCCGGCCTTGAGGACATCAGCGGCGGCGAGATCGCCATCGGCGACAAGGTGGTCAACCACCTGCCGCCCAAGGACCGCGACATCGCGATGGTCTTCCAGAACTACGCGCTCTACCCGCACATGACGGTCGAGGAGAACCTCGCCTTCGGCCTCAAGCTGCGCAAGATGCCCAAGGCCGAGATCCAGAAGCGGGTCGGCGAGGCCGCCAAGATGCTCGGCCTGGAGACCTACCTCAAGCGCAAGCCGGCCGCCCTCTCCGGTGGTCAGCGCCAGCGTGTCGCCATGGGCCGCGCCATCGTGCGTGAGCCGCAGGCCTTCCTCATGGACGAGCCGCTGTCGAACCTCGACGCCAAGCTCCGCGTCTCCATGCGCGCCTCGCTCAACACCCTGCACGAGCGCCTCGGCGTCACCACCGTGTACGTCACCCACGACCAGGTCGAGGCCATGACCCTGGGCGACCGCGTCTGCGTCCTGCGCGACGGTCTGCTCCAGCAGGTCGACACCCCGCAGAACCTGTTCGACAAGCCGGTCAACCTGTTCGTCGCCGGCTTCATGGGCTCGCCGTCGATGAACTTCGTGACGGCCGAGCTGGTCCGTGACAACGGCGTCGCCGTGCGCTTCGCCGACATCAGGCTGCCGATCCCCGAGTCGACGTTCGCCGACAAGCCGGGCCTCGACCAGTACATCGGCAAGAAGATCATCCTCGGCATCCGCCCGTCGGACTTCGAGGACGCCGCCTCCGCGGGCAGCCACGCCAACGGCTGGGCCACCCTGCCGGTCAAGGCGGAGGTCACCGAGGAGCTGGGCTCCGAGATCAACGTCCTGTTCCTGATCGACGCCCCGCCGGTCGAGCACAAGGACACCGTCGCCGCCGCCGACACGGGCGACGACGAGGAGGCGGCGCTGCCGCTCGTGGGCGACAAGTCCCTGTGGACCGCCCGCGTCAACGCCCGCAGCCACGTGCGTCCCGGC
>JABFYB010000708.1 GCA_013361475.1 Hamadaea sp. | reverse complement strand
CGCGGCCAGCCGGGCGGCGCCGTCCACGTCGAGCGAGCCGTCGGCCCGGAACGGGGTCACCATGGCGGTGAGCAGGCGGCCGAACGGCCGCCGGGAGTCGCGCGTCATACTTGCCAACTTATCGTCAACTGCGGTCCGGAGTGAACTGGCTGGGCAGGCTGGTCAGCCCTGCCAGAGGTATTCGCTCGCGGCGATCTCGCTGCCGTCGGCCAGCGTCGTGATCTTGAAGTCGTTGAAGACGTTCGGCGCCACCCGCTGCAGCTGGCGGAGGCACTCGACGGCCAGCTCACGGATCTCCACGTCGGCGTGCTCGGTGGCCCGCATGGCGATGAAGTGCCGCCAGGCGCGGTAGTTGCCGGTGACGACGATGCGGGTCTCGGTCGCGTTGGGCAGGACGGCCCGGGCCGCCTGCCGGGCCTGCTTGCGCCGCAGCGTGGCGTTGGGGACGTCGGCGAACTTGGCCTCCAGGCCCTCCAGCAGTTCGTTGTACGCCCGCACGGCGGCCTCGCTTGCCTCGACGAACTTCTTGTGCAGCTCGGGGTCGGCGGCGATGGCCTCTGGAGCCACCATGGCCGCCGCGCGCTCGGGGACGTAGCGCTGCGAGAGCTGCGAGTAGGAGAAGTGCCGGTGCCGGATCAGCTCATGCGTGAACGACCGCGACACGCCGGTGAAGTAGAAGCTCACCGTGCCGTGCTCGAGCACCGAGAGGTGACCGACCTCCAGGATGTGGCGGAGGTAGCCCTCGTTGGTGGCGGTGGCGGGGTTCGGCTTGCTCCAGGATTGATAGCAGGCGCGCCCGGCGAACTCCGCGAGCGCCTGCCCGCCGTCGGCGTCCGTCGACCACGGAACGTCGTCGGGGGCCTCGAATTGCGTCCATGCGATCAACTTGACCTGGGGCTGCACGATCTCCGTCACAACCGACACTCTAGACCCAGAGCTGCCTGACATCACGAAGACACTTGCATGACGTCACTCTTGATGTCATAGTGAAGTCATGGAGCTGTCGCCGTATCTCGAAAACCTTCAGCGCGATCTGACCGCCGCGGCCGCGCCCGGCGGGGACGACGTCACCCGCGCCGCCGGGCTGCTCGCCGGCTCGCTGGAAGCCTCCGCCCGGCTGTGCCTCATGGAGGCGTTGTCCGACGCCGCCGCCGAGATCACGAGCAAGCTGAGCAGCGCGAGCGTCGAGGTGCGCCTGCGGGGCCGCGACGCCGACCTGGTCGTGACCGAGGCGGTCGCCGAGCCGGAGCAGCCGATCGCGGCCGCCGCCCCGCCGCCGACCGAGGGCGAGCAGGCCCGGATCACCCTCCGGCTGCCCGAGCAGCTCAAGGAGACGATCGAACGGGCCGCCGCCGCCGAGGGCGTCTCGGTCAACGCCTGGCTGGTCCGCGCGTTGTGGGGGGCCACCCAGCCCGGCCCGCCCGGACCACCCGGACCCGGTTTCCGGCCCGGCCCCGGCTTCCCGCCCGGCCCCGGTTTCCCGCCCGGACGCCGCATCACCGGCTACGCCCAATCCTGACCCACACCTCAGCCGCTCCTGGCATCTCAGCGACCTCTCGCATCTCAGCCACCCCTCGAAGGGATTGATCATCATGCACGAGTTCCCGGTCACCGGCCCGCTGTCCGCCGACATCCGCGTCAGCTCGGGACGAGTCGACGTCACCGCCCAACCCGGCCTCACCACGGCCACCGTCAGCGTCGAACCACTGGACGGCTCAGACGCCTCCAAGGAGGCCGCCGAGCAGACCGTCGTCGAACTGCACGGCACGAACCTGCTCGTGAAGACCCCGGAGCACAAGGGCTGGCTGCGTATGCGTCATCCGCGGCTGGCCGTCACCGTCCGGATCCCCGCCGACAGCGCGCTCGATCTGCGTACGGCGTCGGCGGACGCCACCTGCGCGGGGGCGTACCGGCAGGTTCAGGTCGACAGCGCCTCGGCGGACGTCTTCGTCGAGAACGTCACCGGCGTCTTCGGCGTCAAGACCGCCAGCGGCGACATCAAGGCGACCTACGTCGGCGGCGACGCCAAGATCACCTCAGCCAGCGGTGACGTCACCGTGGCCACGATCGACGGGTCGGGCGCGGTGCACACCGCCTCCGGCGACGTCGAGCTCGGCACGGTCGGCGGAGACCTCGGTGTGAGCACGGCCTCCGGCGACGTCAACGTGCGTACGCTGCGCAACGGCACCGCCAAGGTCAACTCCGCCAGCGGCGACATCGCTGTCGGCGTCATCCCCGGCGTCGGCGTGTGGATGGAGCTGAGCTCGATGTCGGGCCGGGCCCGCAGCGACCTTCAGCCCTCCGGCGCCCCGGCGAACGGTCAGCCCGACGTCGCGCTGCACCTGCGCTCGATGAGCGGCGACATCGTGGTCGCTCGGGCCGCCTGATCCGACGCAGCGACCGCAGCCCCGCGAGGTTGCGGTCGCTCAGACGTAGAGCCAGGTGAACGGGGCCCACGGCAGGTTGCGCAGGATCGTGAAGACGCCCCAGATCGCGAGGAACCAGGCGATCGTCTTCGGGCTCACCCGCAACTGCGGCAGCTGCTTGTTGAAGACCTTCTTGCCGGCCCACGCCACGTAGGCGTAGATCAAGAACGGCACGGCGAAGACGAACAACAGGTGGTGCCGAGCGGCAGCGGCGAGATCGCCGTGCATCAGGTACCAGGCGGCCCGCGTGCCGCCGCAGCCGGGGCAGTCGAACCCGGTGGTCAGCTTGAGCAGGCAGGACGGCGGGTCGCCGGCGGCCGAGGTGGTCGGGTCGGTGATCTGGGTGTAGCCCAGCGCACCGGCGATGCAGACCAACGCGGCGGCGGGACCGGCCCAGGCCGGCAGAGCCGCGCTGCGGCGCAGGAACCAGGCGGTGACCCGGTCGGGCGCGGCGACCACCAACTGGCCGGGGGGTGCGGACTCCACCTGCGTCATGCCGTTGACGTTACACCGTTGAGGAAAGCCGCGAGATCCCCTCGCTCGGCCTTGTCGACGCCGCTGAGGCCGAGCCAGCCGGCCAGTCGCTCCAGCTCGGCGCGGAGGGCGCGAGCGGTGGTCTCCGGGTCGGCGCCCGGCTCCAGCCACGCCGCCGGAATCCGCAGCACTCCGGCCTTGCGATCGGCCTTCAGATCGACCCGGGCGGTGAACCGCTCCCCCTGGAGGAACGGCAACACGTAGTAGCCGTGGACGCGCTGCGGCTCCGGCACGTAGATCTCGATCCGGTAGCGCAGGCCGAAGAGCCGCTCGGTCCGCCCACGCTCCCAGATCAGCGGGTCGAACGGGCTGATCAGGGTGCCCCCGGTGAACCGGCGCGGGCGCGGCGCGTCGCGATGCAGGTAAGCCTGCGGCTTCCAGCCCTTCACGTGAACCGGGACGAGGACGTCGGCCTCGACCAGCTCGGCGATCGCCCGGCGGGCGCCGTCGGTGGGCAGCCGGAAGTAGTCGCGCAACTCCGCTTCGGCCGCGACGCCGAGCGCCCGGGCCGCCCGCTCGACCAGCCGGCGATGGGCGTCCTCGGCGGCGGGGGTCGGCGTCGCGACCACCTCGGCCGGCAGCACTCGCGAGGTCAGGTCATAGCGCCGCGCGAACGAGGTGGTCCGCCCGGCGCTGGTGACCGAGCCCTCGTAGAAGAGGAACTCCAGCGCCTTCTTCACGTCGGACCAGTTCCAGCCCCAGTTGTCGCCCTTGGGCTTGGGCACGTCGGCCTCGATCTCGGCGGCGGTCACCGGACCCCGGTCGGCCACCTCGGCGAGCACCCACTCGACCAGCTCCGGACGCTCGCGGGCGATGCTGCGGGGGCCGCCCCACGCCTTCTCCCGGGCGGTCGCCATCCGCCAGCGCAACAACGGCTGCAGCTCGACCGGGACGAGCGACGCCTCGTGCGCCCAGTATTCGAACAGCCATCGGGGACGCCGGGAGCTGCCGCGATCGAGTAATGCCGTGTCATAAGGGCCGATCCGGCTGTAGGCCGGCAGGTAGTGCGCCCGCTGCAGGACATTGACGGAGTCGATCTGAAGCAGGCCAGTGCTCTCCACGACCCGGCGCAGGTGACGACCGGTCGGCGGGGCGGCGAGGCTCCGGCCGCCGAAGCCGGACGCCGCCAGAGCGATCCGGCGGGCCTGAGTCAAGGTCAACGTCTCCATCGCGAGCAAAGATAACCACTGGCTACGACAGAACCGGCCGCGATACGTTCCGACCATGGTGACCGTGCGACCGCTGCGAGACGAGGACGTGCCCGCCGTCGTGGCCAGCCACATCAACGGCTGGCGGACGGCGTACAAGGGGATCGTCGCGGACGAGGTGCTCGACGGCCTGGACCAGGGCGCGTGGGCCGAGCGGCGGCGCACGGAGCTGGCCAAGCGCGCGGCCGGCGAGTCACCGTGGCAGACGCTGGTCGTCCTGGACGGCGACCAGGTGGTCGGGCATGTGAGCTACGGACCGTACCGGACCGAGGACGGCTTCGACCCGGAGGTGGGCGAGATCCTCGCGATCTACGTCGACCCGCCGGTCTACGGCCAGGGCTTCGGCCGGGCGCTGCTGACCGCGGCGCTGGCCGAGCTGCCACAGGCCGAGGTGCGGCTGTGGGTCCTGGAGGAGAACGAGCGGGCCCGGCGGTTCTACGAGAAGGCCGGGCTACGGCCGGACGGGGTTCGCGAGTTCTGGAGTCCCGCCGGGACCACGTTCCGCTACCCCGAGCTGCGCTATCACCTCGTGCGGTGACCGGATCGGCGTCACGAACAACAGCACCAGCGTGACGAACACGTAGGCGTTGCTCCCCAGGTAGCCCCAGAAGCCGCTGAAACGGTCGTCGAACGGCCAGACCAACTTGCTGCACAGGATGGCATAGCCGACGCCCGCCACGCCCCAGTGCCGCCACCGATGCGCCCGGTCCGCGAAGCCGGCGTTCACCAGCAGGATCAGCGACGGGATCAGCCAGACCAGGTGGTGGATCCAGGTCACCGGGCTCACCAGGCTGGAGACGACGCCCGTCACCGCCAGCCCGGCCGCCTCGTCGCCCGCGCGGAAGGCCCGCCGGCTCCGCACCACCCACACCACGAGTACGCCGACCGCCAGGACCAGCCACACCGCCTTCGACGGGTCCTCGGGGTTCAGGCGCGCCACGAGTCCCTGAAGCGACTGGTTCGAGATGAACGCCAGCGAACCGATCCGATCGGTGTCCCAGAGCGCGTTCGTGAAGAACTCACGGGCCATGTCCGGCGCGGCGGCCGCCGTCACCAGAGTCGCCCCGGCGGCGGTGCCCATCGCGACGAACGCCGCCCGCCAGCGCTTGGTCAGCAGCAGATAGAGGATGAACAGCCCCGGCGTCAGCTTCACCGCGGTCGCCAGGCCGATCCCGAGACCGGCCCACCGCCGGTTCCGTCCGACGCCGAAGAACAGATCCCCGGCGACCAACGCCACGAGCAGCATGTTGACCTGCCCGAACAGGAAGGTCTCCCGCATCGGCTCGTACGCGATCAGCAGCGCCAGGATCACGGCGGTCTTGTAGCGGCGATCCGGTTCGGCGACGAGCCACCAGACCACGAGCCCGGTGGCGACGATCGTCATCAGCGAGGCGATGACGATGGCCACCCCCCACGGCACGAACGCCATCGGCAGCATCGCGACCGCCGCGAACGGCGGATACGTGAAACCGTAGGTGCTCCGGGGCTTGATGAAGTCGTACAGCTCGCCGTGGCCGTGCACCCACCAGTTGATCGCGCCGTAGTAGACCTTGAGGTCGAAGAACCCGTGCCGGGTGGCGAAGGCGGCGTCGAAGGCGAGAGCGGCCACGGCCAGCACGGCCACGATCGCGATCCGGTGTCTCACCCGTTCTCTCTCCCCGATCCGGCACTTCGTTACGCTCTGACGTCGTGGCTCAAGGACATGTCCGCCCCGGGCGGCCCGGTGACGCCGGAGAGATCGCACGCATCCAGGTGGCGACCTGGCAGATCGCCTACCGACGGCTCTTCCCCCGGCACGTCCTCGCCGATCTCGACGAGACGGAGTTCGCCGCGACCTGGCGCGATTCGATCATGGCCCCGCCGACCGAGCGGCATCGGGTCCTCGTGGCCGTCGAACAGTCCTCGACCTCATCGTACGTGGTGGGATTCATCGCCTCGGGACCCGCTGAGGACCCCGACGCCGGTCCCGATGTCGCCGAGATCACCGAGCTGCTCGTGGAACCGCGCTGGGGCCGGCGTGGGCACGGCAGCCGGCTGCTCGCCGCCGCCGCCGACCACTGGCGCGACGACGCCTACACCTCGGCGCTGGCCTGGGTCTTCGATCAGGCGCCCGCGATGCCCACATTCCTGGGATCGGCCGGGTGGGCGCCGGACGGGGCACGGCGGTCGCTCGACGTCGAGGACATGCTCGTGCCGCAATCCCGGTACGCGACCCTGCTCTGACCGCTTCGGCCGCCTAGCCGCTGGTTTTGGCGCTGGATCAGGGTTCCCGGTCGAATCTTGCCCCAAGATTCGACCTAGAACCCTGATCCAGCGGCGGAAGGAAGTCGGGGGCGGCGTCAGAGGAGCGAGTTGATGCCGACGGTCAGGCCGGGCCGGGACCCGACGGACCGCACGGCCAGCACGACGCCCGGCATGAACGACGCCCGGTCGAACGAGTCGTGCCGGATCGTCAGCGTCTCGCCGGGCGTACCGAAGAGGATCTCCTGGTGCGCGACGAGCCCGCGGGAGCGCACACTGTGGACGCGTACGCCTTCGACGGTCGCGCCGCGGGCGCCGTCGAACTCGTCCTTCGTCGCGTCGGGCATCTCGCCCAGCCCCGCCGACGCCCGTGCGGCCGCGATGAGCTGCGCCGTACGCAGAGCGGTGCCGCTCGGGGCGTCCACCTTCTGCGGATGGTGCAGCTCGATGATCTCGGCCGACTCGAAGTACTTGGCGGCCCGCTCGGCGAACTCCATCATGAGCACCGCGCCGATGGCGAAGTTGGGTGCGACGACCACGCCGACCTCGGGCTTGCCGGCGAGGAGCGAACGCACCTCGGCGAGGCGCTCCTCGGTGAACCCACTCGTCCCGACCACGACGTGGATGCCCTGGTCGACGCACCACCGCACGTTGTCGAGCACCACGTCGGGGTTGGTGAAGTCCACGACGACCTGTGCACCGGCCTCGGTCAACGCGGTAAGCGAGTCACCCTGATCGATCTGCGCGACCAGTTCCAGCCCCTCCGCGGCCGAGACGGCCCGGCAGACCTCCTGGCCCATGCGCCCGCGGGCGCCCAGCACTCCGACCCGAATCGTCACAGCGTCAACCTAACAGTCAGATTTCCTTGTGCCGGTTCCGGCCGCCCACCCGGCTTCCACCGCCCGCCGGATCGAACGACCGGAACAGTCAGTGGGGCCCGATCATCGCCAGGTACTCCGGGCCGGTCAGCACAGCCCGGGCGACCTCGGTGACGTCTTCGAGCGTGACGGCTTCGATCCGCCGGAGCAGATCGTCCACATCGAGCAGATCGCCGTAGAGCAGCTCGCCCTTGGCCAGCCGGGTCATCCGCGACCCGGTGTCCTCCAGGCCCAGGACCAGGGCGCCCTTGAGCATCCCCTGACCCCGCCGCAGCTCCTCCTCCGTGATCGGCTCGTCGGCCGCGCGGGCCAGCTGATCACGGACGATCGCCAGCACCTCGTCCACCTTGCCCGGCGCGCAACCGGCGTACACGCCGAAGGTGCCGGTCTCGGCGTACTGCGAGGTGTAGGAGTAGACCGAGTACGCCAGTCCGCGCTTCTCCCGGATCTCCTGGAACAGCCGGCTCGACATGCCGCCGCCGAGCACGTTGTTCAACACGCCGACCGCGAAGCGCCGATCGTCGCGCCGCCCGATCCCCGGCCCACCCAGCACGAGGTGCGCCTGTTCGGTGTCCTTCCGGCGGGTGACCGCCTTCGGCTCGGCGTACAAGACGGGCGTCTCCATGGGCCGCGGCCCGACGGGCGACGCGGACCCGGTGTCCAGCGGTGTCCCCGCCAGCGCCGCGATCACCTGCTCCACGACCTGGTCGTGATCGAGGCGACCAGCCGCCGCCACGACCATGACCGGGGCGGAGTAGCGCGAGCGGTAGAAGCTGTGGATGCCGTCACGGGTCATCGGCGTGATCGACGAGACCGTGCCGGAGATGAGCTTGGCCAACGGGTGCTCGCCGTAGATCAGCTCGGCGTGCAGATCATGGACCTCGTCGGAAGGCTCGTCCTCGGTCATCGCGATCTCTTCGAGGATGACACCGCGCTCGGTCTCCACATCGGGCTCGGCGAGCACCGAACTGGCGACCGCGTCGCACATGACGTCGATGGCCAGCGGCAGATCGGCGTCGAGCACCCGCGCGTAATAGCAGGTGTACTCCTTCGTGGTGAAGGCGTTGGTCTCACCGCCGACCGCCTCGATGGCGGCCGAGATGTCCAGCGCGGTACGCCGCGCCGTGCCCTTGAAGAGCAGATGCTCCAGGAAGTGCGACGCGCCGCCCTCGTCCTCGGCCTCGTCCCGCGAGCCGACGTTCACCCAGATCCCGAACGACACGCTACGCATCGTCGGCACGTCCTCGGTGAGAATGCGAAGCCCGCTCGGCAAAACAGTCCTACGGACCGTGCCGTCCAGAAAAGCACTGGACGGCACGGTTACAGGATGCTGCTTGTGGCGCCTCGGCGCCGTGCCGT
>JABFYB010000486.1 GCA_013361475.1 Hamadaea sp. | reverse complement strand
CAGGCGCGAGCGTCAGCGGCGCGAGCGGCGCGAAGCCTTCCGGGCGGGCGTACGCGCAGCCCGCAAGGGCTGAGCGAAGGCGAGCACGACCGGCGTACGCCGATCCCCGAAGGGGTCGCCGGCGCCGAGTGCGCTGACGAGGTCGGGCGTACCCGGTCCGGCGAAGCCCCACAGTCCGGTCGGCCCGACGACGGCGCACCCGGCGAGCTGGGCGTACTCGGCTTCGGTGAGGACTTTGGCGAGCGTGTCGAGCACCTCTTGGGCGACGGCGTCCCCGTCTCGGGGCGGCCCGGCGACGCCGATCCGGGCGGCGCCGACCGCCGCGTCCCGGGGTGGGCGGACGGCTCGCATCGCATCGGTGACGAACCGGCCGGCCAGCGTACGCAGTCGCAGTCGCCCGCACAGCGCGGCCATGATCGCCCGGCGTCCCGACCCGTACGCCACGGCCGACTGCGCCAGCCATGGCGGCTCGCCGGTGAGGGCCGATACGCAGCGGGCGGCGAACCCTGGAGTGATCTCCCAGACCGGGCGCACCCGTCCTTGGGTCACGGCGACCGCCTTCGCCGAGACCAGCACGTACCAGGGTTCGGTGGTGCCCGACGCGGTCTCGGCGACGTACCAGGCGAGTTTCTCGGGAAGCGGATCCCCGGGTTGCATGATCTCCGTCTCGACCGGCGTACGCCGCCACGTCCGCCCGCCCGCGATGACGTCGTCCGGTGAGGATTCGGGCGCAGCCGTCGGCGCGTGCCGGGCCAGCCAGGCCGCGAGGACGTGTCGCCGGAAGAGCGCCTCGGCCGGAGCCGGATCGCCGCTCAGCAGCGTGCCGAGCTGCGTCACCGCCGCCGACGAGGGCGCTCCGTGCAGCACGGAGGCGGCGAGCGCCGGCCCGACTCGGCGCAGGACGTCCGCAGTGGACGGAATCGGGGTGACGGACGGCGTGGGCACCGCCAGCTCGGACCAGTCCGCGTCGGCCGCCGTGTCGCAGCGGGGAAAGCGCAGCTCGACGCCGTACCGGCTGCTCACCCGGTCGGCCAGCCGGGCCAGATGCGGACCGGGCGCGGCGGCGTCGAGCAACGTGTCGATCTCCCCGGCCACTCGCCGCGCCGTGGCCCAGATGAGGTAACTCTCCAGGTCCGGCAGGGGTTCACCGACGTCGGCGACAAACTCCGACAGGTCCGCCACGGCGGGAATCTCGCTGACGACCGAAGCACCGGCGGACACGGTCGCGCCATAGATCGCCGCCGAAACCGGCCCCGGCGTCAGGCGTACCCCTAGGCGACCCGGAGTGACCGCCCACCGCAGGGCCATGCGCGCGGAGATCGGCCGCGGTCGACGCGTGGCCGCGGGCGTGTGGTCGGTGACCTCGATGTCCAGCGCGAGGGCCTGACCCGGAAGCACGCGCCGGAGCGCGGCGTAGAAGGTCCGCTCGCTCGCGTCGCACGCGCCGCTGTCCAGAAACTCGGCCACCACCTGCGGGTCGGGCGCCGCCGGCAGCCCGGCCGCGAGCAGGGCCTCGGGCTCCGAGGCCACCAGGATGCCGGTCGCGGTCTGTGCATAGTAGAGCGGCGGTCCGTCACCGTTGCGCGCCAGCACGAGGCCGTGGCGTTTCGGATCTCGCAAGATCAGCGCGTAGGGGTCCGGGCCGCCGAGCAGCCCGCTCGGGCCTTTCTGGCGATACGCCGAGAGCAGCGCGCTGAGTTCGGCGACACCGTCGACGACCGCGACGTATCCGTCGGTTTCATGGACGATGGGCAGGGCCGCCCGGACGATCAGGGTCGTCGACCCGGCACGGTGACGGGCGACGTCGGAGCCGCGGGCGGCGAGCGCGTCGGCGACGGCGTCGGCCGCGCTCGGGGGACAGGAGATCAGTGCGGCTAGGCCGGCCATGTGCCGATGCTAACCGGCTATTCCGACATAGCCGGATAAGTGACCCCTATGCGGTGAGCACTGTCGACAAGCCGACAGGGTCGGTGACCGGCCGATCGCACACGAACCCGCGGCACACGTACGCGGCCGGCCGCCCCTCGATCAGGGGACGCCCCTCGAGCAGCGGCACCCCGGGCCGATCGGGTTCGCCGACGACGAGGACCGCACCGCCGGGTGCGTTCCTGATCGCCGTCCGGGTGAGATCGGCGGCCTGAGCCGGGTCGGGAGTGGCGATCGCGATCTCGACCGGCCCGCTGACCAGCGCCTCCGCCGCGGCCGCGCTGTATCCGGCGAACCGGGGGTGCTGGGCGATCACCTCGGCGACCTGGCCGAGGATCGCCGCCGCCCGCTCCCGATACGACGGCTCCCCCGCCACCGCGTGGTACGCCAGCAGCGCACTCGCCAGCGCGGAAGCCCCACTCGGCGTGGCGTTGTCCGTGGGGTCGGCCGGCCGCAGGACCAGCTGCTGCGCGTCCACTGCCGTGTCGAACACCCGGCCGTCCTCGACGAACTTGGCGAGCGCGAGATCGACGAGCGCCCCCGATCGCTCCAGCCAGATCGCCGCCCCGGTGAGCTGGTGGATCAGGCCGAACGCCTCGGCCACGCAGCCATAGTCCTCGAGTACGCCGGCCGGCTCGCCGACGATGCCGTCGAGGGACACCCGCCGGAGCCTCCCGTCGACGATGTGGCGCTCGGCCAGCAGCGTCGCCGCCCGTTCCGCGCGTTCGGCGGCATCACCGGGGTCTTCACCCATCGCCTCGGCGACCCGGGCGTACTCCCCTAATGCCGTGATCGTCAGCGCGTTCCAGGCGGCCACGACCTTGCCGTCGATCGCAGGCTGCGGCCGGTCCTGGCGTGCCCGGAAAAGCTTCGCCCTGACCTGGCGCGCTCGGTCCTGGATGGCGGGATCGGCGTCGTCGATGTCGCGGGCCAGCGTGAGAACGGTGGTCCCGTGCTCGAAGTTGCCCGACGCGGTCACCCCGAAGAGATCGGCGGCGAACCGGCCGTCCTCCTCGCCGAGCACCTCGGCCAGCTGCGCGGGAGTCCACACGTACGTCAAGCCCTCGACACCTTCGGTGTCCGCGTCGTACGCCGACCGGAACCCGCCCTCCGGCGTGGAGAAGTCCCGGACAAGGCACTCGTAGGTTTCCCGAGCCACCCGGGCGGCCAGCGCGTCACCGGTCAACCGCCACAGATCGGTGTAGACGCGCAGGAGAAGCGCGTTGTCGTAGAGCATCTTCTCGAAGTGCGGCACCACCCAGTGGCCGTCCACGGCGTACCGGTGGAAACCGCCGCCGACCTGGTCGTAGATCCCGCCCCGGGCCATCGCCTCGGCGGTGTGCCGCACGACCTCCAGCACTGCTTGATCCTGCGTACGCCGGAAATGGCGCAGGAGAAAGAGCATGGCCAGATGCGGCGGAAACTTCGGGCCACCCACCCCGAACCCCCCGTACGCCACGTCATGCGCCGCCACGAGCCGCTGGGCGGCCTGCCCGAGCAGGTCGGCCGTGATCGGCGTACCTGCCGTCGCCGGGTGCCGTGGCGCGATGGCCTCGACCACGGCCGCACCCTGCCGCAGCACCGCCTCACGCTGATCGCGCCACGCCTCGCCGACCGCGTCGAGCAGCCGATCGAAGTTGTCGCGCGGGAAATAGGTGCCGCAGAGGAACGGCTCACCGTCCGGCGTCGCGAACACGGTCATCGGCCAACCGCCCTGGCCGGTCATCGCCTGCGTGGCGGCCATGTAGACCGCGTCCACGTCGGGATGCTCCTCCCGGTCCACCTTGATCGCCACGAAGTTCGCGTTGATCTTCGCGCCGATCACCGGATCCTCGAAGGATTCGTGCGCCATCACATGACACCAGTGGCACGCGGCGTACCCGACCGAGATCAGCACCGGGACGTCCCGCTCCCGGGCCTCGGCGAACGCCGCTTCGGACCAGGGCCACCAGTCCACCGGGTTACTGGCGTGCTGACGCAGGTACGGGGATGTCGCGCTCCCGAGCCGGTTCATTACTCCACCCTCCCACACCCTGCCCGTGCCTGATTCAGGGCGGCGACCGCATCTGCATGAAATAGGGATTGAACCTCGCATGAGATCGGCATGATCGCCCGCCTCGGATTCAGCCGCTAGGCGAGCGGATTGCCGCTGTGCCGATCAGCGCGCTGTGGAGCTGAGCCCTCAACTGCCCGCGAAAAAATCCGGGTGGCGTTGTCGGATCGGGACGGGTGCGTTCGTGGTACGGGTGAGAGGCCGCTCAGCGGGAGCGCCGCCACGAAGGGGAAGCCACGATCATGAAGCTGACGGTCACGACGCACATCACCGTCGACGGTGTGGTGCAGGGTAACGGCGGGCGGAGCGAGAACCGCAGCGGCGGTTTCGAGCGGGGCGGCTGGGCCCGGCCCTACTTCCACCCCGAGTCCGCCGAGCACATCAACCAGATCTACGCGAGCGCCGACACTTTCCTGTTCGGCCGGCGGACCTACGACTTGTTCGCCGGATATTGGGGACTCCAGGCGCCGGGCAGTGGCCCGATCGCCGATTCGTTGAACACGCGACCCAAGTACGTCGTGTCGAATACGCTCACCGACCCGGGCTGGGCAGGCACTACCGTGCTGTCCGGCGGCTCGGACGAGGTCGCGGCGGCCGTTCGGGAGCTGACCGCCAAGCCCGGCGGTGACCTGCAGGTCCACGGCAGTGGCACGCTGACCCGCTGGCTGCTCGAGAATCATCTCGTCGACCAGCTGAACCTCTTCGTCTTTCCGGTGATCCTCGGCCAGGGCCGGCGGCTGTTCGCCGAGTCCGGCCCCGACCTCGCGCTCGACCTGGCCGAGTCCCGAGCCTTCCCGAACGGCGTCATGCTGCAGGTGTACCGCTCGGCCGGTCAGCCCCAGTACGCCGACTGACTCCGGCACCGCCGACACCAAGAGAGGCATTCGAGATGCACTACCTGTTCTCCGTCATCCACGACGCGGCCGACCTCGCCACCGACGAGGAGATGGCGGCCATCGACGTGTTCAACGACCGGCTCAAGACCGAGGGCCATTGGGTCTTCGCCGGGGGCCTCGCCGCGCCGAGCACGGCGACCGTCATCGACAACCGCGGCGGGGCGGCGTTGTTCACCGACGGCCCCTACGTCGAGACCAAGGAGTACCTCGCGGGCTTCTGGATCGTCGAGGCGGCCGACCTCGACGTCGCGGTCAAGCTCGCCGGCGACGGTTCGCTGGCCTGCAACCGGAAGGTCGAGGTCCGGCCGTTCGCGGGCGTCGACCTCCAGCCGCTTCCGGGCAAGTGACCATGGCCGACGTCCGGGCGGCGATCACCCGTGCCCACCAGGAGGAGTGGGGCCGGGTGGTCGCCACTCTGACCCGGCGGTTCGGCGACCTCGACATCGCCGAGGAGGCGGCGGCGGAGGCGTACGCGACCGCCGTCGAGCGGTGGCCCGGGGACGGCGTACCGCCGAATCCGGGCGCCTGGCTCACCACGACCGCCCATCGCAAGGCCATCGACCGGATCCGGCGCGAGAACAAACGCGACGACAAGCACCGGGAGGCGCAGATGCTGACCGACGACGATCCGCCCGAGCCGGTCGGCGCCATCGAGGACGATCGGCTCCGGCTGATCTTCACCTGTTGTCACCCGGCGCTCGCGCTGGAGACCCGGGTGGCGCTGACGCTCCGCATGCTGGGCGGTCTGACGGTGCCCCAGATCGCCCGTGCCTTCCTGGTCCAGGAGAGCGCCATGGAGCAGCGGATCACGCGGGCGAAGGCCAAGATCAAGGCGGCCCGCATCCCCTACCGCGTACCGTCCAGTGAGGATCTCCCGGCCAGGGTGACCGGCGTGCTCGCCGTCCTCTTCCTCGTCTTCAACGAGGGCTACCTGGCGACCGGCGCCGACACCGATCCCGTTCGCCACGACCTCACCGCCGAGGCGATCCGGCTCACCCGCGTCATCCGGGACCTCCTGCCCGCCGACGGCGAGGTCGCCGGGCTGCTCGCGCTGATGCTCCTCACCGAGGCCCGCCGGGCCGCCCGGATCTCGGCGAACGGTGAACTGGTCAGCCTCGGCGAACAGGACCGCGGCGCGTGGGACACCGGCCTGATCGCCGAGGGCCACCAGCTGGTACGCGAACGGCTGGCCGCTCGGGTGGCCCCGGGGCGCTACCAGCTCCTCGCCGCGATCAACGCGGTGCACACCTCCGCCCGCGAGGTGCGCGACACCGACTGGTCGCAGATCGTCGCCCTCTACGACCTGCTCGTACGCATAGACCCGTCGCCCATCGTCGCGCTCAACCGAGCCGTCGCCGTCGCCGAACTGGACGGCCCGGAAGTGGCCTTGGCGACCGTCGACCGTCTCGGGGACCGGCTGAGCGGCTATCACGCGTACCACGCGGCCCGGGCCGATCTGCTTCGCCGGCTGGGTCGCAGCCAGGAGTCCCGGGCGGCGTACGACCGAGCCATCGAGCTGGCCGGCAACACCGCCGAGACCGCGTATCTGACGCGCCGCCGCGACCAGCTCGGGTGATGTAAAGAATTCTTGACACGGTGTCAAGATCGCTTTACATTGATGTGTATGCCATTCGAAGAGAAACGCGCCTGGATCATGGGCGTCGTCAGCACCGTCGCCTATGCGGTGTACGTGGCGGTCGTCCTCGGCCGCTCGGCCGGCTCACCCCTCACCGAAGTCCCGTACGCCGGGCTCATGATCGCCACCATCGGAGCGGCGATCGTCACGACCATCCTGGTCAGCATCGTGGCGGGGATCCTCTCCGCGCATACGCGGAACCGGGTCGACGAGCGGGACCGGGAGATCGGCTTCCTCGGCGACCGCATCGGCCAGTCCTTCATCGTCGTCGGCGGTGTCGCCGGGATGCTGCTGGCCCTGTGGGAGGCCGACTACTTCTGGATCGCCAACGTCATCTATCTGGGGTTCTTCCTCTCGGCGGCGGTCGGCTCGGCAGCCAAGATCATCGCGTACCACAAGGCATTCCAGGCATGGTGAAGCCGACCAGAGTGACCAATTCGATCCGCGCGCTGCGGTTCGCGCACGGTGAGATGACGCAGGCGGACCTGGCCGACCGGATCGGCGTGACCCGCCAGACCGTCATCGCCATCGAGCAGGGGCGGTACTCGCCGTCGCTGGAGATGGCCTTCCAGATCGCGCGGGTCTTCGGGGTCCCGCTCGACGCGGTCTTCCACTACCCCGACGGCTCCGAGGAGGAGTGATGAAGGCGATCGTCCGCGAACGGTACGGATCGGCCGAGGTGCTCAAGCTGCGCGACGTGGCGCGGCCGGAGATCGGCGACAAGCAGGTCCTGGTCCGCGTCGAGGCGGCCGGGGTGGATCGCGGCGCGTGGCACATGATGACCGGGGAGCCGCGCGTGATGCGGCTGGTCACCGGCCTTCGACGACCCAGGTCGTCCGCGCTGGGGATGGATCTCGCGGGGGAGATCGTGGCGGTCGGCGCACGGGTCACGGAGTTCGCGGTCGGCGACCAGGTCTTCGGCACTGGCACCGGTGCCTTCGCCGAGTACGCCACGGCGAAGCCCGGCAAGCTGGCCCGGCGCCCGGCCGGGGTGACCGCGGTCCAAGCCGCGGCCGTCCCCGTCTCCGGAGCGACCGGGCTGCTGGCGGTACGCACGGCGAAGGTCCAGAAGGGACAGTCGGTGCTCGTCATCGGGGCCGGTGGCGGCGTCGGCGCGTACGCCGTCCAGCTGGCCCGCCTCGCGGGAGCGCGGGTGACCGCGGTCTGCAGCGGCGGCAAGGCGGATTTCGTCCGCTCCCTGGGCGCCGAAGCTGTCATCGACTACACCCGTACGCCGCTGACCGGGCGCTATGACGCCATCTTCGATATCGCGGGAAACCGGCCGTTGCCGCTTCTACGGGGTCTGCTGACGCCGGCCGGGACGCTGGTGCTCGTCGGGGCGGAGAACGGTGGCGCCGTCTTCGGCGGTCTGGGCCGCAACTTCCACGCGAAGGCGCTCGATCCATGGGTGAAGCACCGGCTCAAGGCACCCCTCTCGATCGCCGCCACGAGCGACCTCGAGCATCTCGCGACTCTGCTGGCCGCAGGCGACCTGGTCGCGCCGGTCGACCGGACCTATCCCCTCGCCGAGGCGGCCGACGCCATCCGGTCGCTGGAGGCGGGAAGGGTTGCGGGGAAGCTCGTCCTGGAGTTATAGTGGAATGGAACGTTCCGCTCCGCTAAATCGGCAACAACGGAGGCACCGATGACCACCTGGACCCTGCTCGACGACGCTCACCAGGCTCTGCGTACCGCGATCGCCGGGGTCGGCCCGGACGGCTGGCAGCTGCCGACCCCGTGCGACCAGTGGACGGTCACCCAGGTCCTCCAGCACGCCGCGGGCGACCAGCTCGGGTACGCCGGGACGCTCGGGGTCGGCACCGGACCGGCGTACAACCCGTTCGCCCCCTCCGGGCAGCTCGACGAGGACCCGGCCGCCTTCACCGAGCAGGCACTGACCGCCTCGGCGGCGGCGTTCGCCACGGTCGAAGCCGGAGCGCAGGACGTCCCGAAGCCGCTCCCGCTGCCCCCCATGTCGGCCGAGGAGGTCGTCGCGGCGGCTGCCCTCGACGCGGCGGTGCACGCCTGGGACATCGCGGTCGCCACCGGGCAGCCGTCGCCGCTCACGCCGGAGATGTCGCAGGCTCTCCTCCCGATCGCGCACGCGACCGCCGATTCGCTGCGCGGTTTCGCGTACGCCGACGCCCTGGCCGGCGA
>JABFYB010000294.1 GCA_013361475.1 Hamadaea sp. | reverse complement strand
GCAGCCAACAGCGCCCCACACCGAACTGCCGACCCAGTACGCGCCGGCCGATGTAGAGGGGCCGCTGTACGAGCGCTGGGTAGAGCGGGGTTACTTCGAGGCGGACGAGAAGAGCGACAAGCCGCCGTACACCATCGTCATCCCGCCGCCGAACGTCACGGGCAGCCTGCACCTCGGGCACGCCTTCGAGCACACCCTCATCGACGCGCTGACGCGTCGTAAGCGCATGCAGGGGTTCGAGACGCTGTGGCAGCCCGGCATGGACCACGCCGGTATCGCCACGCAGAACGTCGTCGAGCGGGAGCTCGCGAAGGAGGGCAAGTCCCGGCACGACCTGGGCCGTGAGGCCTTCGTCGAGCGGGTCTGGCAGTGGAAGGGCGAGTCCGGCGGGCAGATCAGCGGGCAGATGCGTCGGCTCGGTGACGGTGTCGCCTGGTCCCGTGAGCGGTTCACGATGGACGAGGGGCTCTCTCAGGCCGTCCAGACCATCTTCAAGCGGCTCTACGACGACGAGCTGATCTACCGCGCCGAGCGCATCATCAACTGGTGCCCCCGATGCCTCACGGCCATCTCGGACATCGAGGTCGAGTACCAGGACGACGACGGTGAGCTCGTCTCCATCCGGTACGGCGAGGGCGACGACTCCATCGTCGTGGCGACGACCCGTGCCGAGACGATGCTCGGCGACACCGCCGTCGCCGTCCACCCCGAGGACGAGCGCTACCGCCACCTCATCGGCCGCGAGATCGAGCTGCCGCTGACCGGCCGCCGTATCCCGGTCGTCGCCGACGAGCACGTCGACCCCGAGTTCGGCACGGGCGCCGTCAAGGTCACCCCGGCGCACGACCCGAACGACTTCGAGATCGGCCAGCGGCACGACCTGCCGGCCATCTCGATCATGGACGAGCACGCTGTCATCACCGCCCACGGCCCCTTCCAGGGCCTGGACCGCCTGGAGGCCCGCTCGGCGATCGTCGCCGCGCTGCGCGCCGAGGGCCGGATCGTCGCCGAGAAGCGGCCGTACGTCCACTCCGTCGGCCACTGCTCGCGCTGCAAGACCACCATCGAGCCCCGCCTGTCCATGCAGTGGTGGGTCAAGGTCGGCCCGCTCGCCAAGGCCGCCGGCGACGCGGTCCGCGACGGCAAGGTCAAGATCCACCCGCAGGAGATGGAGAAGCGGTACTTCGACTGGGTCGACAACCTCCACGACTGGTGTATTTCCCGCCAGTTGTGGTGGGGGCACCGGATTCCGGTCTGGTACGGCCCCGAGGGTGAGGTCGTCTGCGTCGGTCCGGACGAGGAGCCGCCCAGTGGCGAGGGCTGGCGTCAGGACACCGACGTCCTCGACACCTGGTTCTCCTCCGGCCTGTGGCCCTTCTCCACCCTCGGCTGGCCCGAACAGACCGAGTCGCTCGCGAAGTTCTACCCGAACTCCGTCCTGGTCACCGGCTACGACATCCTCTTCTTCTGGGTCGCCCGGATGATGATGTTCGGCCTGTACGCGATGGACGGCACCCCGCCGTTCCACACCATCGCCCTGCACGGCATGGTCCGCGACCAGTTCGGCAAGAAGATGTCGAAGTCCTTCGGGAATGCCGTCAATCCCCTTGACTGGATGGACAAGTACGGCAGCGACGCGCTCCGCTTCACGCTCGCCCGTGGCGCCAACCCGGGCGTCGACGTCCCGATCGGCGAGGACTGGGTCCAGGGCTCCCGCAACTTCGCCAACAAGATCTGGAACGCCACGCGCTTCGCGCTGATGAACGGCGCGACGGTGGACGGCCCGCTGCCGGACGCGTCGGCGATGTCGTCCACGGACCGCTGGATCCTCTCCCGCCTGAACTCCGTCGTCGCCGAAGTCGACGCGTTCTACGAGGACTTCCAGTTCGCCAAGCTGTCCGACGCCCTCTTCCACTTCGCGTGGGACGAGGTCTTCGACTGGTACGTCGAGCTGTCGAAGACGACGTTCCAGGCGGGCGGCGAGGCGGCCGAGGTCAGCAAGCGCGTCCTCGGTGAGGTCCTCGACGTCACCCTCAAGCTGCTGCACCCGGTGGTCCCGTTCGTCACCGAGACGCTGTGGACCACCCTCACGGGCGGCGAGTCGATCGTGATCGCCGAGTGGCCGAGCGACAGCGGCTTCCGTGACCAGGGCGCGGAGCAGGAGATCGAGTCGCTCCAGTCGGTCATCACCGAGGTCCGCCGCTTCCGCGCCGACCAGGGCCTGCAGCCGGGCCAGCGCGTCCCGGCCCGCCTGACCCTCGACGGCACGGCACTCGCCCCGCACGAGCCGGCCATCCGCCAGCTGCTGCGCCTCCAGCCGGAGGGCGACGCCTTCACGGCGACGGCGACGCTCCCCGTGGCCGGCGCGGAGGTCGCACTCGACCTCTCCGGCGTGATCGACGTCGCGGCCGAGCGCAAGCGCCTCGCGAAGGACCTCGCGGCCGCCGAGAAGGAGAAGTCCCAGGCCACGGCCAAGCTCGGCAACGAGGCCTTCCTGGCGAAGGCTCCCGACAACGTCGTGGACAAGATCCGCGGCCGCCTGGCCAAGGCGGAGGAGGACATCGCCCGCATCGCCACCCAGCTGGAGCGACTGCCGCAGGCGTAGGTGTTCGTACGTGGTTGGGGCCCCCGGTGCCGTGTGAGCGCCGGGGGCTCTGACGTCCCCATGGGGCGCGGGGCTGTTTCGATTTGCGGCTCCGCCGCGTGGGCGCGACCAGCCACAATGGAGCGGCATCCGCCGCACAACACCACGCACCCCACTCCCTGGGCGCACTGTCAGTCCCCGTCCGTAGACTGACCCCGTGAGTGAAAGCGACCCCTTCGACGAGATCATCGCGGAAGAAACCGACCGCGACCCGGATCTCGCGGTCATCGAGGCCGGCAGCCGCACCCTGCGCACCCAGGGCGGCCAGCCCACCGCCGACGTCCCCGCACGCCCCGAGGACCCCGAGGTCGACAAGGCGCTGCGCGAGGTCGAGGCGGAGTTGGCGACGCGCTGGGGCGAGACCAAGCTGGAGCCCTCGGTCAGCCGTATCGCCGCACTCATGGACGTGCTGGGCGACCCGCAGCGGTCGTACCCCTCGATCCACATCACCGGCACCAACGGCAAGACGTCGACGGCCCGCATGATCGAGGCCCTCCTCGGCGGCTTCGAGCTCCGCACCGGCCGCTACACCTCGCCGCACGTCCAGTCGATCACCGAGCGGATCAGCCTGGACGGCGCCCCGATCTCCGCCGAGCGCTTCATCGAGACGTACAACGACATCAAGCCGTACGTCGAGATGATCGACTCCTCGCAGGAGTACCGGCTGTCCTTCTTCGAGGTGCTGACGGGCATGGCGTACGCGGCGTTCGCCGACGCGCCGGTCGACGTCGCCGTCGTGGAGGTCGGGATGGGCGGCTCCTGGGACGCCACCAACGTCATCGACGGTGATGTCGCCGTCGTGACCCCCATAGACCTCGATCACACCGACCGGCTGGGCTCCACTCCGGGTGAGATCGCCACCGAGAAGGCCGGGATCGTCAAGCAGGACGCGACCGTGATCATGGCCCAGCAGCCGGTGGACGCGGCGCAGGTGCTGCTGAAGAAGGCCGTGGAGGTCGACGCCACGGTGGCCCGTGAGGGGCTGGAGTTCGGGGTCGTCGCACGTCAGGTCGCCGTCGGCGGGCAGCTGGTCACGCTGCGCGGTCTGGGCGGTGAGTACCCCGAGGTGTATCTGCCGTTGCACGGCGCGCACCAGGCGCACAACGCCGCCGTCGCCCTCGCCGCGGTGGAGGCGTTCTTCGGCGTCGGCGCCGCGCGGGCCGAGCAGCTGGACATCGACACGATCCGCAAGGCGTTCGCCGCCGTCGCCTCGCCGGGGCGGATGGAGGTCGTACGCCGTTCTCCGACCGTCGTGCTGGACGCCGCGCACAACCCGGCCGGCGCGCGGGTCACCGCCGACGCGATCGGGGAGGCGTTCGACTTCAGCCGGCTGATCGGGGTCGTGGGCGCCAGCGGCGACAAGAACGTACGGGGTCTGCTTGAGGCCTTCGAGCCGATCTTCGCCGAGGTCGTCGTCACGCAGAACTCCACCCAGCGCGCCATGGACGCCGACGAACTCGCCGCCATCGCCGTCGAGGTGTTCGGCGAAGAGCGGGTGCAGGTCGAGCCGCGGCTGCCGGACGCCCTGGAGGCCGCGATCACGCTGGCCGAGGAGGAGGGCGAGTTCGCGGGCGGCGGTGTGCTGGTCACCGGGTCCGTCATCACGGTCGGCGAAGCCCGGCTGCTCCTGCGGAAGGGCTGAGTCCGAAGAATGCGTACGCTCTGTTCCTCGACGCTGATCGGCGAGTTCTTCGTCATCGGCTTCGCCGGTCTGGTCGCCATGAAGGACCCCGACCTGTCCATGGCGCAGGTGTGGACGGTCAGCGGGATCGCGATGTTCCTGTGCGTGCTGCTGTGCGGCCTGGTGACCCGCCCCGGCGGTGTCGCCCTCGGCTGGGCGCTGCAGATCGCGCTGATCGCCTCCGGCTTCATCGTCCCCACGATGTTCGTGCTGGGCGTGATCTTCGCGGCGCTGTGGTGGGCGTCGGTGCATTTCGGAAGAAAGGTCGACGAGGCCAAGGCGCGCTTCGCGGCTCAGGGTGACAAAACCAGCCCGTCCGGCGCTTGAGTACAAGCTGACACTGCGTAACAGGAGCCCGGACACGCCCTGTAACCTCATCCCACCGCACCACCGGCTGTAAGAAGGAGCCCTTCCGTGACCCAGCGCACCCTCGTCCTGCTCAAGCCCGACGCTGTCCGCCGCGGCCTGACCGGCGAGATCATCAGCCGTATCGAGCGCAAGGCCGGCTGGCAGATCACCGCGCTGGAGCTGCGCACCCTGGACCAGGAGACCCTGGAGCAGCACTACGGCGAGCACAAGGGCAAGCCCTTCTACGAGCCGCTGGTGGAGTTCATGGCCTCCGGTCCGGTCGTCGCCCTGATCGTCGAGGGCGAGCGGGTCATCGAGGGGCTGCGCGCCCTGGCCGGTCCGACCGACCCGATCGCCGCCGCGCCCGGCTCCATCCGTGGTGACTACGGTGTGATCGTGCGCGAGAACCTGATCCACGCCTCCGACTCCGAGGAGTCCGCCGAGCGCGAGGTGAAGATCTTCTTCCCGGGTCGCGCGTAGCGCGCAACCGTCGTAAAAACGAGGTGTGGGGGGCCGAAGTTCCGGTATCTGCCGGTAGTCCCCACACCGGTGTGCATATGCGTGGCGATCGAGGGAACGAGTGCCCCCGATGGCCCGTCTCCACAAGCGGGGCGGTTCGTCATCTGCTGACAATGGCGAAGACCCTCCCGCAGTGTTCGCGAAGGCGCGTCTACGATGGAAGCCTTCACGTCACAGCACCCACTTCGCCGACCTGAAAAGCCATCAAAAGCTCCCAGGAAGGCCAGACGAATCCTGATGGGGAACTCAATGTCGTTCATCGGCCGTGACATGGCTGTCGACCTCGGGACCGCCAACACGCTGGTGTACGTCAGGGGTCGCGGGATCGTACTCAACGAGCCGTCCGTCGTCGCGATCAACACCAACACCGGTGGCATCCTGGCGGTCGGCGCCGAAGCGAAGAAGATGATCGGGCGCACGCCCGGCAACATCGTTGCCGTCCGTCCGCTGAAGGACGGCGTGATCGCCGACTTCGAGATCACCGAGCGGATGCTCCGCTACTTCATCCTGAAGATCCACAAGCGGCGGTATCTGGCTCGTCCGCGGGTCGTCGTCTGTGTGCCCTCGGGCATCACCGGCGTCGAGCGCCGCGCCGTCATCGAGGCGTCGTCCCAGGCCGGCGCCCGTCAGGTGCACATCATCGAGGAGCCCATGGCCGCGGCCATCGGCTCCGGCCTGCCGGTCCACGAGGCCACGGGCAACATGGTGGTCGACATCGGCGGCGGCACCACGGAGGTCGCGGTCATCTCCCTCGGCGGCATCGTCACCGCCCAGTCCATCCGCGTCGCGGGCGACGAGCTGGACAATGCGATCATCCAGCACATCAAGAAGGAGTACTCCCTTCTGCTGGGTGAGCGGACGGCCGAGCAGATCAAGATCACGATCGGTTCGGCGTACGATCTCGATTCCGACGAGCACACCGAAATCCGGGGCCGGGATCTCGTCTCCGGGCTGCCGAAGACAGTCGTCATCTCCGCGGCCGAAGTACGCAAGGCCATCGAGGAACCGGTCAACGCGATCGTCGACGCCGTGAAGACGACCCTCGACAAGTGCCCGCCGGAGCTGTCCGGCGACATCATGGACCGAGGAATCGTTCTGACCGGCGGCGGCGCCCTGCTGCGCGGCCTCGACGAGCGGCTGCGCCGCGAGACCGGCATGCCGATCCACATCGCCGAGGACCCGCTGGACAGCGTGGCGCTCGGCTCGGGCAAGTGCGTCGAGGAGTTCGAGGCGTTGCAGCAGGTGCTGGACGCCCAGCCGCGCAGATGACGTAACTCTTCGATTCCGCCGTACGGGATGATCTCCTCTCGTACGGCGGATCGTTGATATAGAGGCATAAGCTCCTCGATGAGCCTCAAAACTTCTCATACAGCTCCGCGTACCAACTCCGTCAACTCCGCCAACTCCGTATACAGAACCCCGCGGGTTTACCGGGGTTTCCCGAATTCCTATGAGGAAGGGCACGGCCGCCGCACGTGAGGGACACACGAGAGAGCCGGCTGCTCCTGGTGCTGCTGATCGCCATCGCGTTCGCGCTGATCACGGTGGACATCCGCGGTGGGGAGGATTCACCGGTCGACGGTGCCCGCCATGCCGCCGCCACGGTGTTCGGCCCGATCGAGGACGGTGTGTCGGCCGCGGTGAACCCGGTCGGCAACGCGGTCGCCGCGATCCGTGACTCCGGTGAGCGCCATGACCGGCTCGCCCGGCTGGAGCAGGAGAACGCCGCCCTCAAGGCGAAGCTCGGCAGTGACGACCGTGACCGCAGCCGACTGAAGCAGCTCGACAAGATGCTGAAGATCGCGGGCAAGGGCCAGTACGGAATCAAGGGCGCCGAGGTCATCGCCATAGGAGCTGCCCAGGGCTTCTCCTGGACGATCACCATCGACGTCGGGGCCAACGACGGCATCAAGCGCGACATGACCGTCCTGAACGGCGACGGACTGGTCGGGCGGGTCACCACCGTCGGCCCCAACACCGCGACCGTGCTGCTCGCCAACGACCCCGACTTCACCGTCGGTACCCGCATGGAGTCCAGCGACGAGCTCGGCTTCGCCTCCGGCCAGGGCGACCGGCCGCTGCGCGTCGAACTCCTCAACGGCAAGGCCGAGGTGAAGAAGGGCGACCGTCTCGTCACCTTCGGCTCGCAGGCCGACAAGCCGTTCGTGCCCGGCGTCCCGGTCGGCGTCGTCTCGCGTGTCGACCCGTCCGGCGGCAACCTGACCCGCACCCTGTACGTCACGCCGTACGTCGGCTTCAGCAAGCTCGACATCGTCGGCGTCGTCGTCCAGGCCCCCGAGCACGACCCGCGCAACACGGTGCTCCCGGACAAGCCCAAGCCGACCCCGAGGCCGACCGTGACGGTGACCGTCACCCCGGGCGCCGAGCCCCCGGGCGACGGCCAGGAGCAGCCACAGGCCGACGGTCAGAACCAGCCTCAGGCGGACGGTCAGAACGAGCCTCAGGTGGATGGTCAGTACCAACCCTCGGCCGACGCCCAGAACCAGTACGAGCAAGAGCAGTAGGAGCTGAAGCCCCATGCGCGTCAACCGAATCCTGCTCTCGTCCTCCCTGGTCGTCGTCGCCCTGGTCCTCCAGGTGAGCGTCCTCTCCCGCCTCCACCTGCCGGGCGCCGTACCCGACCTGCTGCTCCTCACCGTGCTGGGCCTCGCCATGGTCTACGGCCATGTCGGCGGCGCCCTCGTCGGCTTCGGCGCCGGCCTGCTCGCCGACCTCGCCCCGCCCGCCGATCATGCCGCCGGCCGCTATGCGCTGGTGCTGTGTGTGATCGGCTATCTCGCCGGGCTCATCAAGCCGGAGAGCGGCCGGCTGAAGTCGGCCACCGGGCCGATGGTGGTCGTGGTCGTCGCCGCGATCAGCGCGACGCTGCTGTACGCCGGTGTCGGCGCCCTCGTCGGGGACACCGCCGCCCGCCATGTCGGCCTCGGCAGTCTGCTGTTCACGGCCGCGCTGTACGACCTGCTGCTCGCGCCGTTCGTGGTCCCCGGGATCATGGCGCTGGCCCGGCGCGCGGAGAACGACCCGCTCGCCGAGACCAACTCCCAGGCGAAGAAGCCGAACATCTCCTCCGGCTGGCTCTCCGGCGGCACCGGCCTGCGCATCGGCAGCCAGCGGGGCGGCCTGGGCAGTCTGAAGATGAAGGCCGGGCGGGCACGAACGGCGCGCGCCGGGCGCATCAAGGGGGTCAAGCGGCTGTGACCGCAGGAGAGTTCACCGGAACGAGTGAGGTCGGGCGGAACCCGGGCTCCTGGGCCCTTCGTTCCTCACTCGTACACAGACACTCGCGTTCATCACTCGAACACCCGCACCTGTACGGCTCGCATTCGTACACGCACTGAGAGGGGGAGGAAGCGGCAGTGACCAATATTCCTGAGACGGGCCGGACGCCGCGTGTGCAGATCCGGCTCGTTGTGATTCAAGTGCTGGTCCTGTCTCTGCTGGGCACGCTGGGTGGG
>JABFYB010000553.1 GCA_013361475.1 Hamadaea sp. | reverse complement strand
CTGTTCAACGAGCTCAAGTCCGGGCAGAAGGTCGTCGTCGACTGCGAAGGCGACCCGACCGACATCGAGAACTCGAAGCTCGTCTTCCGCGGCGGGGTGCGGGAGACCCCGGCTGAAGAGGTCGAGGCGACTCCGGTCGCCGCGGCGCCGACCGAGTCGGCCGCCTGACACAGAGCGTAAAAGAAAGGGCGGGCCTGCGGGCCCGCCCTTTCCGCGTACCTCGGCTCAGCCGCCGCACGCCCCCGCGCACGCCCCTTGGACGTACTCCTCCAGCAGGGCGGGCTGCACTCCGGACTGCTTCATCCTGGTCAGCACGGCCAGGAAGTCGTCCGGGTACGCCGGCCGGAAGTGCATCAGGACGATGTGACCGGGTTGGATGGTGCGGTTGCTGGTCTGGAATCGGACCTTGCCCTTGTCGACCGACTCGGTCCAGTAGAAGACCACCTTCTGCCCGCATTCGCGGGCGACCCGGAGGGTGGTGTTGTCGTAGTTGCCGTATGGCGGGCGGAACAGCGTCGGGCGCCGGCCGAAGAGCTTGCCCAATCGGTCGGCCGCGTCGCAGATTTCGTGGCGCTGGAAGGCATATGTCTTGCCTCTGAGTGAGGCGTGCGTGATCGTGTGGTTCTCGATCACGGCTCCGGCGGCCTGGAGCCCCTTGAAGTAGTCGGTGTGGCCCTCGACGTATTGCACGGTCAGGAACAGTGTGACGCGCGTGCCGGACGCCTTGAGCAACTGCGCTGCCATCGGGTGCCGGGTCACGCCGTCGTCGATGGTCAGGAAGGCCACCTTTTGCGTGGTCGGCACCCTGAACCACAGCGGCGATCGAGAACCGGCGTCCACATTGACCGATGCGGCCGGTGGCAGCGGACCGAACGTCGGGAGGCGGCTCACGTACCAGGCCAAATCCTTCACCGTGCTCGGCGGCCGCTTGGTGGGCGAGGACGACGGCTTGCCCGTCGGGTCCGACGACGGCGAGGCACCGAGTGTCGGCTCGTCGGCCGGCGCCGACGTCTGCGGCGGCACGAACGTGGGCTGCTTGGCTGGTCCGCTGCCGCAGGCGGCCACGACGGCGGTCAGCACAGCCAGCGAAGCGGCGATGCCCAGGCGGAGGCCGGCGTGCGACAAAGGACGGTTGAGACGGGGGCTCACGACCGCAGCGTAGGCTGGTAGCGCGCTGGGCGCCACCAATCAATCGCCGACTTTCGTCACCGGGCGTCGCCGTGTCTCGCCCGCGAGCGTGAACCGGTCCCGGCCCGACCGGGTGACCAGACCGTCCGCGAGCAGGCTGGCGAGGGCCCGGTCGCGCTGCTCAGGCAGATGCCACAGGGCGGCGATGCGGTCCTCCGGCACCGGGCCGCTGCTCGCTCGCAGTTCGGCCATGATGAGTCCTCGGACCTGGCGGTCCGTGCCCGCGTACCCCTGCGGTTTGCGGGTCGGCCCGGTGCTCGCCGGCCGTCCCGCGGACAGCCAGGCACACGAGCCGGTCAGTGGGCAGTCCGCGCAGTTCTGGTTCCGGGCCGTGCAGATCACCGCGCCCAGCTCCATGTACGCCGCACTGACGCGAGCGGCGACCGCCGGTTCGGCGGGGAGCAGCCCCTCGACCAGCGCGAGATCGGCCGGGGTGGTGGCCGGGCCGGGCTCGGCGGCACCGCTGACCGCGCGGGCGACCAGACGCCGGACGTTCACGTCGACGACCGGGTGCCGCTGCCCGTACGCGAACGCGGCGACGGCCCGGGCGGTGTAGTCGCCGATGCCGGGCAGCGCCAGCAGTTGTTCCAGCCGCGACGGCACCTCGCCGGCGTGCCGTTCGACGATCGCCCCGGCACAGGCGTGCAACCGCATCGCCCGGCGCGGGTAGCCGAGCCGGCCCCAGGCACGGATGGCGTCGGCGGGGGTGTCCGCCGCGAGATGCGCCGGGGTGGGCCACCGGTGGATCCACTCGGTCCAGACCGGCAGCACCCGGCTGACCGGCGTCTGCTGGAGCATCACCTCGCTGACGAGGATGGGCCAGGCTCCGACGCCGGGTACGCGCCACGGCAGGTCGCGGGCGTTGCGCTCGAACCAGTCCAGAGCGACGTCGGCGATCGGCATGTCCCCCACCCTACGTGCCGTCCCGGAGCGTGGACGGAGCACAATGCACCGATGACCGAACTCGCCGTCACCGTGCTCGGGCACGACCGTCCGGGCATCGTCGCCGACGTCGCCGGAGCCCTCTCGACGCTCGGGGCGAACCTCACCGACTCCACGATGACCCGGCTGCGCGGGCACTTCGCGATGACCCTGATCTGCGCCGGAGACCTTTCAGTGGGGGAGGTCGAGGCGGCGCTGCGGCCGCTGACCGCCGACGGCCGCCTGCTCGTCGGCGTACGCGAGGTCGGCGCGGACGAGGAAGGTCCGGCTGCGGGAGTTCCTCACCTGGTGAGTGTGCACGGCGCCGACCGGCTGGGCATCGTGGCGGCGGTGACCCGGGCGCTGGCCGAAGCCGGCGGCAACATCACCGACCTCTCGACTCGCCTGGTCGGCCCGCTGTATGTGCTGGTCGCCGAGGTGGAACTGCCGAAGGGCAGCACCGAGGCGGTCGCTGCCCGGCTGGCCGAGGTCAGCGAGAGCCTGGGCGTCGACGTGACGCTGCGCCGGACCGAGGCGGATCTGCTGTGACGTCCGCGAACGAACTGGCCCGGTACGAGGCGCTGGGCGTCGAGGGCGTCGTCCGGCCGGTGGTGACCGCACCCGACCCGGTGCTGGCCCGCCCGGGCGAGCTCGTCGACCCGACCGATCCCGAGGTGGTGCGGCTCGCCGCCGACCTGTTCGCCACGATGCGGGTCTCCCCCGGCTGCGTCGGGCTGGCCGCACCGCAGATCGGCGTATCCGCCCGGCTGTTCGTCGTGGACGTCACCGGGCACCCGAAAACCAGCACCGTGCACGGTGCGTACGCCCTGGCCAACGCCGAGATCGTCGAGGCCAGCCGCTGGCGGCCCGGCCGCGAGGGCTGCATGTCGGTGCCCGACCTGACCGGCGACGTCAAGCGAGCCGGCCGCATCGTGGTGGTGGGGGAGGCTCCGGGAACGGGCGCGAAGATCACGCTCACCACCGACGCCTTCGAGGCTCGCGCTCTGCAACACGAGATCGACCACTGTGCCGGTCTGCTGTTCCTCGACCGGGTCAGCGGCGCGCACGCCCTCTATCAGCGCAAGGTCTACTTATGACTGTCGGCCGTCCAGCGGTGTGTCGGCGCTTTGCGGAGAAGCGCCCTGGCACTAGCGTGTGGGCATTATGAGACTCACGGTGGGTCCGCTGCCGGCCGCTGTCTATTGGCGCCGGCGCGCGGTGGTGCTCGGAGGTGTGCTGGTTGCCGCACTCCTCGTCTCATACGCGTGCACGTCGGGGCCGAAAACCTCGGCCTCGGGCAACTCCAGTCCGACCAAGAGCCCGAGTGCGGCGGCGACGGGCGGCAACGTCCCGGCCAATGTGGTCTCGCCGACGGTGAGCCCGTCCGCCTCGGCCCAGTCGAGCCCGACCGCGCTCGCCAGCGACGAGCCCGTCGACCCGCGCGCGTGCACGGACGCCGAGCTGAAGGTGACCGCGAAACCGGTTCAGACCAGCGTCAACCGCGGCGCCAGCGTCCTGATCTACCTGTACATCAAGAACGTGTCCGACCGGACCTGCACCCGGGACATCGGCCCGGACCTGCAGGAGCTGCGGGTGGTTCAAGGTGCGGAGAAGATCTGGTCCTCCGACGACTGCGACCCGCCGCGCGGCAGCAACGTCCACACCTTCCAGCAGGGGCTGGAGGTGTCGTTCAACGTCGAGTGGAACGGCAAGCTCAGCACCTCGTGCAGCACGACGGTGAAGCGCACGCCCACCGGCCCGGCCCCGGACCCGGGTAAGTACCAGGTCGTCGGGCGGGTCGGGACGAAGCTGAGCGACGGGGTCACCCTCACCATCAAGTGAGGCGTCAGACGTAACGCTCCAGGATGGACGCCTCGGCCAGGCGGGACAGGCCTTCGCGTACGCCCCGGGCGCGAGCGTCGCCCACACCGTCGACCGCCTGCAGATCCTCGACCGTCGCGCCCAGCAGCCGCTGCAGGCTGCCGAAGTGGTCGACGAGCCGGTCGACGACCGCACCCGGCAGCCGCGGGACCTTGGCGAGCAGCCGGAAGCCACGCGGGCTCACCGCCGCGTCGAGCGCCTCGGTGGAGGCCGGGTAGCCCATCGCGCGGGCGACCGCCACGAGATCGATCAGCTCGGTGGCGGTGAGCATGTCCAGCTCGACCAGCGCCTCATCCGCCGTACGCGCCTTGCGGCCGGTCGGCAGGTAATCGCGGATGACGAGGGTCCGGTCGGCGTCGACGCCCGCCATCAGCTCGTCGAGCTGGAGCGACAGCAGTCGGCCGTCGGTGCCGAGTTCCACCACGTAACCCGCGATCTCGTCGGAGATGCGCCGCACCATCTCGAGTCGCTGCACGACGGCCAACGCGTCGCGTACCGTCACGAGATCCTCGATCTCCAGCGCGGACAGCGTGCCGCTGACCTCGTCGAGCCGCAGCTTGTAGCGCTCGAGCGTGGCCAGGGCCTGGTTGGCCCGGGAGAGGATGGCGGCCGAGTCGTCGAGGACGTGGCGGGTGCTGTTGATGTAGAGCCCGATGATGCGCATCGACTGGCTGACCGAGATGACCGGGAAACCGGTCTGCTTGGCCACTCGCTCGGCGGTCCGATGCCGGGTGCCGGACTCCTCGGACGGGATGGAGGGGTCGGGCATCAGGTGCACCGCGGCCCGCAGGATGCGGGTGCCGTCGGTGGAGAGCACGACGGCGCCGTCCATCTTGCACAGCTCGCGCAGCCGAGTCGCGGAGAACTCCACATCGAGCGGGAAGCCGCCGGTGCAGATGGACTCGACAGTCTTGTCATAGCCGAGCACGATCAGCGCGCCCGTCCGTCCCCGGAGGATGCGTTCGAGGCTGTCGCGCAGCGGGGTGCCCGGGGCCATCCGGGCGAGGGTGGCCCGGAGCGGATCGCCACCCATGGCGTTCCAGCTCGGTTCGCGTTCGCTCGGCACGGCCACAGTCTACGGGGTGCGCTCGGCGGCGAGCAGCGCCGACATCTGGAGGGCTTGGGGCAGGTCGCCGACCTCGTGGACCTTCAGGCCGGCCGGCGCCGTTCCCTTGGCGGGCGCGCACCCCACCGGCACCAGGGCCACGGTGAACCCCAGGCGGGCGGCCTCGGCGAGGCGCTGCGAGACGTTGCCGACCCGGCGGATCTCGCCGGTCAGACCGACCTCCCCGACCGCCACGAGGTTCGGGACGGTGGCGAGGTTCACCTTGGCCGACGCTATGGCGAGCGCCATGGCGAGGTCGACGGCGGGCTCGGTGACCTTGATACCGCCCACGGTCGAGGCGAAGACCTCGCGTTCGTGTAGGCCCTTGCCGGGTCCGCGGCGCTCCAGGACGGCCAGCAGCATCGCCAGCCGGGCCGAGTCGAGGCCGGAGACGGTCCGCCGGGGCGAACCGTTGGCCGGACTGGCGCCGATGAGCGCCTGCACCTCGGTGACCAGGGCGCGCCGGCCCTCCATCACCACGGTGCAGCAGGTGCCCGGCACAGGCTCGGCGTGCCGGGTCAGGAACAGCCCGGACGGATCGGGCAGCGAGGCGATGCCGGTCTCGTGCATCTCGAAGCAGCCGACCTCGTCCACGCTGCCGAACCGGTTCTTGAGCCCCCGGATGAGCCGGAGCGAGGAGTGCTTGTCGCCCTCGAACTGCAGCACCACGTCGACCAGGTGCTCCAGGACGCGCGGCCCGGCCACGTTGCCGTCCTTGGTGACGTGGCCCACGAGGATCGTCGCGATGCCCCGCTCCTTGGCCGTCGCGATCAGCGCCGCGGTCACCGCGCGCACCTGGGTGACCCCGCCCGGTACGCCGTCGGAGGTGGGCGAGGAGAACGTCTGGACACTGTCGACGATGAGCAGCCCGGGGCGGACGGCGTCGACGTGGCCGAGCAGCGCCGCGAGATCGGTCTCGGCCGCCAGGTAGAGCCGCTCGTGGAGGGTCTGCATCCGCTCGGCCCGCAGACGGACCTGGCTGACCGACTCCTCACCGCTGACGACCAGCGAGTTGCTCCCAGAATGGACGGCCCATTGCTGGGCGACGTCGAGAAGGAGAGTGGACTTGCCGACGCCCGGTTCCCCGGCGAGCAGCACGACGCCGCCCGGCACCAGACCGCCGCCCAGGACGCGATCCAGCTCGCTGACGTGGGTCGGCACGGCGCGGGCCGGAATAGGGCTGATCTCGGCGATCGGCCGAGCGGGCTCGCCGGGCATGCGGGGCGCGATCTGCCGCAGCGCCACGGGAGCCGCGGCGGCCGGGGCCGACTCCACGACGGAGCCCCACTCGCCGCACTCCGGGCAGCGGCCCACCCACTTCGGGGGCTGGTAGCCGCAGGCGTCGCAGAGGAACGCGGGCCGGGGAGCCTTCGCCGGGGCCTTGGTCGGTCGGGTCACGCGGAGAACCGTAGCGTCCCCTTACGACAAACGAGGGCGGACCCGACCGGGCCCACCCTCGTTTTCGCGAAAGGAGTTACTCGTGCTCGGTCTTCACATCGGCCGAGGCGCGCGGCTGCGGCGAGAGCGGGTTCGACAGCGGCACCCGGCAGATCGCCTGGCCGTTGGCGAAGACGCAGGACTCGCGCGGCCGGAGTTCCGGGCTGGTGTCCGGGGCCGGCGACGCCGGGGCCTGCGTGAGCTGGAGGCCGGAGCCGACCGTGAACTGGAAGTTGACGCTGCGAACCAGGTCACCTGGCCTGAGCGCCTCGGTCAGGCCCTGCAGCGTGAGGGCCTGGCCCTCGCCCTGGCCGAACGAGAGGAAGCTGCCGGACGGAATCGTGAAGGTCGCCGGGCCGCCGCCGGCGGCGGTCTCCGACGGGCTCGGCTTCGCCGTCGCGCTGGGGCTCGCCGATCCGGAGACTGTGGCGCTGGGGCTCGCCGATCCGGTGGCCGTCGGCGACGCGGACGGGGACTGGGTCGGCGCGGCGGTCGCACCGGCGGCGCCCACGGTCACCGAGGACGCGGCGCCGGGCGCGGTGACGGTGACCTTCAGCGGCTGCGGGGTGTCGTTGAAGATGCCGACCTGCAGCTGCGCCGAGCCGCCCTTGGCGTACCCCTTGTTGGTGTCGTAGACCACGGCGAGGTCGCGGAGCGAGACGCTGCCGCCCTGCTGCGCCGGGTCGGTGCTGTTCACCGAGAAGGTCTGGTTCACGCCGGGCACCGCGGGCGCCATGTACGCCGTCTGCGTGACCTGCCCAGCGCTGCACGCGCCGAGGGCGGTCGTCGCCGCGGCCAGGGCGGCGAGTGCGAATGCCCGGCCCGTGCTCTTCCGGGTGAACCGGGCGGGCTGCTCAGTCACGCGCGTCACGTCGGTCCTCCTCAGACCCATGAAGGCTGTGCGCTCGGCCGGCGGGGGCCGGTCTACCGGGCGCATTCCTTCGACAGACTAGTTGGCGGAGATCGGCTCCCTTCGCCGACCCGCCCATCTGCGCCGCGTGAGTTAGAGGAGCGCAAATACGGCGAGGCCAGTGAGGACGGCGCCGACCGCGCGAGCGCGCGATTCGCCCAGACGCTGCGGCAGCCCGCGTACGCCGGTCGCGTCGTCCATCGCGAGATCCGGGACCGCGTTGAGCAGATGCGCCGCCCCGCCGAAGCAGGCCGCCGCGACCACCAGTTGCCCCGGCGGGGTGGCCGGGACGGCGGCGATGATGAACATCGGGATCGCGGCGAACGAGATCAAGTAGGGCACGATCGAGAACACGGTGCCCTTGAGCGGCCAGTTGTAGAGCTGGGCACTGACCAGCCCGACGACGGCCGCGCCCGCTGCCAGGGGACGCGTCGCGGCGACGGCCAAGGCGATCATGGCGAGCGAGGCGATCAGGGCGGCGGTGGCGACCCACAGCCGGCCCTGGGGCCATTCCAGGGCGAGCGGCTTGTCGGCTCGGCGTACGGCGCGGTCCCGGTCGGCGTCGATGGCGTCGTTCGCCCAGCCCACGGCCAGCTGACTGGTCCCGACCACCCCGGCGACGAGGAGCACCCCGGCCGTTCGGTGGCCGACCGCGTACGCGATGAGCCCGCTCAAGACGGTGACGGCCGCGACGGGAGCGGGATGGCAGCACCGCAGCAACGCCGAGGCGCGCCGCACCACACTCCCCCGGCTCACGTGGTGCTCGGCGGGGGACTGAGCGACGGACTCAGCGACGCGACGGCCGAGGCGGTCACCGTGGCGCTCGCCGAGAGGGTGGAACTGGCCGAGACGGTGGCACTGGGAGCGGCCGAGACCGTGGCCGAGGCGGTCACCACGGTGTGGCCGGTCGGCGGCACGCTCGTGGACGGCATCGGGGTCGTGTTGTTGCGGGGCGTCATCACGCCGCTCCAGGTGACCGCGATCAACCCCACCAGGGTGATCAGCACGGCGATGGCCAGGATCAGCAGCGGCAGCAGGGCGGACGGCTCGTCCGGATCGTCGACTTGTTCGGGCAGGTGCAACCGGCGGCGCCAGACCCGCATGCGCTCGGCCCGGCGGGCTCGGCGAGCGGCGCGGCGCAGCTCGCGACGGACGATCTCGGCCTCTTCATCGAGTTCTGCCGGATCGTCCGGAATCACGACCTCGCCCCATTCGGGCGGAAGGTCGGGAAGCCCGTTCCCCAGCGTGCCCATCGCCCCGGACTCCTCCTGCATGGTGGCT
>JABFYB010000256.1 GCA_013361475.1 Hamadaea sp. | reverse complement strand
GCTACTTACGACGGTTGCGGGTGATCAGGTAGATCGCGGCGACGATGCCGCCGACCACGACGATGCAGCAGACGGCGCTGCAGCCCCAGAAGCCGAAGCCACCCGGACGGCGACGCAGGTACTCGTCCTCGGCGGCGAAGGCGACCCCGGGCAGGGCCAGCACGGTGAACAGGCCGGCGACCAGCGCGGCCCACAGGCGGGTGATGCGGTTCATGACGCCAGCGTAGAAAACACGATCAAGATGGCGTACCGATATCGTCCAACCTGTGACTGATCTTGCGGTACGCCGTGCCACCCTCGCCGACCTGCCCGCCATCGTGGCCATGCTGGCCGACGACCACTTGGGAGCGACCCGGGAGGGCGCGCCCGACGACCCGGCGTACGCCACCGCCTTCGCCGAGATCGACGCCGATCCCCATCAGCGGCTCGTCGTCGGGGAGCTGGACGGTGAGGTGATCGCGACGATGCAGCTCACGATCATCCCCGGGATCGGGCGCAAGGGAGCCCGCCGCGCGCTGATCGAAGCGGTACGCGTCCGCTCCGACCGGCGCGGCGGCGGGCTCGGCAAGCAGCTCATCGGCTGGGCGATCGAGACCGCCCGAACGGAGAACTGTGCGATGGTGCAGTTGACCAGCGACAAGTCGCGGACCGACGCGCACCGCTTCTACGACCAGCTCGGGTTCACGCAGAGCCACGTCGGCTACAAACTCGCCCTCCCCCAGCGTTGATCGTGGTCAGGGGGCGAAGGTGGCGAAGACGTCGCCGGAGCTGGACGAGGCGAAGGTGAGTCCGGCGACCAGGACGCGGCCGTCCGGTGCTGCCGCCGCGAAGAGGTTGGGCTCCGCGAAGGCGTCGACGACCTCGTCCCGAGGCGAGCCGAACTGGCTCTTGGCCAGCACCGCCCCCTTGGCCGAGAGGCGTACGCGCAGCACGTCGGCGCCGCCCGCCGCCACGGTCACCCGGCCCCGGGTGTAGCCGACGAGATCCACGCCGCCGTCCGAGCGCGCGACGACGGCCACACCACCGTCGGCAGCTCCGCTGTCTACAGTGGTCATCCCACGTTCGGAACCATTGCTGCTGAACGATACTGCGATCAGGTCGCCGTTCGCCGTTCCGGTCGCGACGGCGTACCCGCCGCTGACCGTGACGCCGTCGAGCCGGTCGTCGCCGCTGCCGCCGACCGCCTTCACCCAGCTCAGCGTGCCCGAGTCGGTGTACCGCGCGACGAAGCCGTCGTAGCCGCCCAGCCCGGTGGTGCCGGGGAGCGGCGAACCGGAGGTTCCCGTGACGTAGACGTCTGAGGTACCAGCGGTCACTGCGAACGCCTTGTCCTCACCGGGCCCGCCCAATTGGCGTACCCATTGAAGCTGGCCAGAAGGACTCACGCGGGCCAGGAACGTGTCCTTGTCGCCCGCGTTGGCGCCGTCGAGCGTGCCCTTGGTGTAACCCGTGACGTACGCGCCGCCGTCTGGGCTCGCGGCCAGGCCGTAAGCGCGGTCGGCGACCCCCGCGGCCCCGAATTGGGTGATCCAGCGGACCGTTCCCGAAGCGTCGAGGCTGGCCACGAACGCGTCGTCGGCAGCGTTGCCGGCGTGCTGCCCGTCCAGATCGCCCTTGGTGTAGCCGGCGACCAGCACGCCGCCGTCCGGCTGCGCGACCACGCCGTAAAGCCGCTCGTCCGCCGCGGTGCCGAACTCGGTGGTCCAGGTCCCCGGCCGGGTCACGACCGCGTCGAGCTTCCCGTGGTACGCCTGACCGTCCACACTGGCGCTCGCCGCGAAGCCGACCGTGTACGCGTCACCACCGGCGCTCGCGATGCCGCCCGCCCAGTCGGTGCCGGCCGTGCCCAGCAGCGGCGTGGGCAGCGGCTGCGGTGCGACGGTGCTCAGCGTCGGGCCGAGGTACTGGATGGCCTGGGCGAACGCGGGCGCCCACACGCCCCAGTCGTGACCGCCGTCGAGGATGCGCATCTGGGCGCTGACGCCGGGCGCCCGCCTGGCGGCGTTGTAGAGCGCCTCGGACTCGAAGTCGAGGTCGTGCCGCGCGTCGGCCGGATCCGGGTTGGCCCACTCGTCGTCGCCGAC
>JABFYB010000363.1 GCA_013361475.1 Hamadaea sp. | reverse complement strand
GTCGGTGTCCCCGAGGAGCAACCGGCGAGGAACGCCGCAGCCATCGCGCCGATCGCGAGGTATCGAGCCACCATTCGCTCAATGTAACGCAGTCGGTGCGAGCCCGGCCTGGCGCACAAGCGCCAAGCCGGGCATCACGGAGCTATCGCATGACGAGCGTGCGGATCTGCCGCAGCAGCACCGACAACGCCGCGAGATCGGCCCGCGAGGAGTCGAACTCGCCGATGGCGTTGAACGCCCGCGTGATGGACGCCTCGTTCACCTGCTCCCACTGGTTGACCCGCTCCTCCGGGGTGAGGTCCGCGTCGTCCGGCGACGCGGCCAGCACCTCGGCGGTGAGGGCGGCGAGGGCGGCGTACAGGTCGTAGCGCAGCGCCATCCGGGCCAGCGTCTGCCACCGGTCCTCGCGGGGCAGCATCGAGATCTTCGTGAGCAGGTCGTCCACCCGGAACCGTTCGGACAGGACGAAGTAGACCCCGGCCACGTCGTCCAGGCTCCGGCCGGTCTGGTTGGCGACTTCGACCACGTCGAGCAGGCCGAAGCTGTGCAGGATCTGGGTGCCCCACTCGGCCAGCTGGACCGGGACCGCCAGCTCCTCCAGCTTCTGCGAGTGCTTGGCCAGCGCGTCCCGTTCCACCCCGAGGAACAGGTGGGTGAGCTGCGGCAGGAGCGCCGCCACGCCGGGCTGGAGCCGCTCGATCTCGGCCGGGACGTCCAGCTGACGACGGGACTGCACGAGCCAGCGCACCGCCCGGTCCAGCAGTCGCCGGGCCTGGAGGTAGATGATCGTCTGCGCGTCGGTGGGGATGCGGTTGTCCTGCTCCTCCACCGCCGCCCAGAGCCGGGGCAGGTCGAAGACGTCCCGGACGATCACGTACGCCCGCAGCACGTCCGCGGCGTGCGCGCCGGTCTCCTCCATCGCCCGGAAGACGAAGGAGATGCCACCGCGGTTGACCACCTCGTTGACGATCGCCGTGGTGACGATCTCCCGCTTGAGCGGGTGCTGCGCCATCGCGTCGGTGCACCGGTCCCGCAGCGGCGTCGGGAAGTAGTCCGACAGCAACTGGTGGGTCCACGTCTCGTCCGGCAGATCGGAGTGGAGGATGTCCTCCTCCATCGCGATCTTCACGTACGCCATGAGCACCGCGAACTCCGGCGTGGCCAGCCCTTGACCGGCCGTGAACCGGGTGGCGAGCTCCTCGTCGGCCGGCAGCCCTTCCAGGGCCCGGTCGAGCCGGCCGGACTGCTCCAACGCGGTGATCAGGCGGCGGTGCACGGGCAGCAGCGAGTGGGCCTGCGAACGGGCCGTTCCGAGGGCGGTCGCCTGCAGGTAGTTGTCGCGCAGCACCAGCTCGCCGACCTCGTCGGTCATCTCGGCGAGCAGGGCGTTGCGATCCTCCAGGCTCAGCTCCGGCTGGGCCGACAGCAGGATCTTGATGTTGACTTCGTGGTCGGAGCAGTCGACTCCGGCCGAGTTGTCGATGAAGTCGGTGTAGACGTGCCCGCCGGTCTGGGCGAACTCGATGCGGCCGCGCTGGGTGCAGCCGAGGTTGCCGCCCTCGCCGACGACGGTCACGCGCAGGTGGCCGCCGTTGACGCGGATGGCGTCGTTGGCCTTGTCGCCGACCTCCCCGTGCGACTCGGTGGTCGCCTTGACGTACGTGCCGATGCCGCCGTTCCAGAACAGTTCCACCGGGGCGAGCAGGATGGCCTTCATCAGTTCGGTCGGGCTCATCGAGGTGACGGTGTCGGCCAGGCCGAGCACCTCCCGGATCTGCGGCGAGACCTCGATCGACTTCGCCGTACGCGGGAACACGCCGCCGCCTTCGGAGATGAGCGAGGCGTCGTAGTCGGCCCAGGACGAGCGGGGCAGGTCGAACAGCCGCTTGCGTTCGGCCCACGAGGTGGCCGCGTCCGGGTTCGGGTCGAGGAAGATGTGCCGGTGGTCGAACGCGCCGACCAGGCGGATGTGCTGGGACAGCAGCATTCCGTTGCCGAACACGTCACCGGACATGTCGCCGACGCCGACGACGGTGAAGTCCTCGTTCTGGATGTCCTTGCCCAAGTCGCGGAAGTGTCTCTTGACCGACTCCCACGCGCCGCGGGCCGTGATGCCCATCTTCTTGTGGTCGTAGCCGGCCGAGCCGCCGGAGGCGAAGGCGTCACCGAGCCAGAACCCGTAGCTCAGCGAGATCTCGTTGGCGATGTCGGAGAACGTCGCCGTGCCCTTGTCCGCCGCGACCACGAGGTAGGTGTCGTCGCCGTCGTGGCGTACGACGTCGACCGGGGGCACGACCTTGCCGGCGTCGAGGTTGTCCGTGACGTCCAGCAGGGCCGAGATGAACAGCCGGTAGCAGGCCACGCCTTCGGCCATGAACGCGTCCCGGTCGCTCGACGCGGGCGCCTGCTTCAGCACGAAGCCGCCCTTGGCGCCGACCGGCACGATGACGGCGTTCTTCACCATCTGCGCCTTGACCAGACCGAGGATCTCGGTCCGGAAGTCGTCGCGGCGGTCGGACCAGCGCAGGCCACCGCGGGCGACCGCGCCGAACCGCAGGTGCACGCCCTCGAACCGCGGCGAGTACACGAAGATCTCGAACTTCGGCCGCGGCGCGGGCAGCTCCGGGATCGCGCGCGGGTCCAGCTTGAACGCCACGTACGACTTCGGCCGGCCGTCGGCGCCCTTCTGGAAGAACGACGTGCGCAGGGTCGCCTGGATCAGCGTCAGGTAGTGCCGCAGGATCCGGTCGGAGTCGAGGCTGGTCACCGCGTCCAGCTGCCGGTTGATCGACGCGATCAGCTCCTTGGCCTGCGTCGACCGGTCCTCGTCGGCCAGCTTGAGCTGCGGGTCGCACCGCGTCTCGAACAACGCGACCAGCGCGGCGGCCAGCTGCGGGTACGCGATGAAGGTCTGCTCCATCGACTCCTGCGTGTAGACCGTCCCGGTCTGCCGCAGATACTTCGCGTACGCCCGGAGCACGATGACCTGCCGCCAGGTGAGCCCGGCCCGCAGCACCAGCTCGTTGAACCCGTCGATCTCGGCCTCACCGCGCCAGGCGGCGGCGAAGGCGTTCTCGACGTGCGCCCGCACCTCGGCCATCTCCCGGGAGTTCTCGGGCAGCTGGAGACCGAAGTCGTAGACGAAGACCCGGCCGTCCTCCCGGTGAAGTTCGTAGGGCCGCTCGTCCGTCACGCGTACGCCGAGTGAGTGCAGCACCGGCAGCACAGCGGACAGGACCATCGGCTCACCGAACCGGAAGATCTTGAACCGGACGTCCCGGTCGTCCTTCCGGCGGCGGAACAGGTGCAGTTCGAGCTGCCCGGATTCCTCCAGCAACTCCAGCTTGGCGAGGTCCTGCATCGCCTCGTACGCGTTGTAGCCGTCCTTGTACGTCTCCGGCAGCGCGTCGGCGTACCGGCCGAACAGGAACTTGGCCTGCTCGTCGCCGAGTTTGCGGGCGAGCACGAGTTTGAAGTCGTCGTCCCAGGCCCGGGTGGCCTCGGCGAGCTTCTCCGCCAACGCGTCGGCGTCGATCGCCCCGGGCGGGGCGGTCGGGTCGACCCGGACGATGAAGTGCACCCGGGCCAGCGGGCCTTCGGTCACCTTGGTCGTGTAGTCGAGCCCGACCCCGTGCAGTTCCTGGAGCAGGATCTCCTGCATGGCCAGCCGGTGCTGGGTGGTGAACCGGTCGCGGGGCAGGTAGACCAGGCACGAGATGAAGCGCCCGTACGCGTCGCGCCGCAGGAAGGCGCGCAACTGCCGCCGCCCGGCCATCCGCAGTACGCCGACCGACGCCTGGTAGAGGTCGTCGGTGCTGATCTGGAAGAGCTCGTCGCGCGGGTAGCTCTCCAGGATCTCCAGCAGATCCTTGCCGGAGTGGCTGCGCGGGCTCAGCCCGGACCGGTCGAGCACCTCGGCGACCTTGCGGCGGACCACCGGCAGGTCCCGGACGCTGCCCCGGTAGGCGGCCGAGCTGAACAGGCCGAGGAACCGGATCTCGCCGTCGACCTGGCCCTCGGCGTTGAACGTCTTGAACCCGATGTAGTCCAGGTACGCCGACCGGTGGACGGTCGCCCGCGAGTTGGCCTTGGTGATGATGAGCAGCCGCTTCTCCAGCGCCTTGCGGTACGCCTCCGGCGTCATCGAGGCCAGCTCGCGCGGGTGCGCCTGGTCGTTGCGCAGGATGCCCAGGCCGGTGCCCGGAACAGCGGTCAGCAGATGCCCCTCGACCAGCTTGTACTCACGGAAGCCGAGGAAGGTGAAGTGGTTGTCGGCCAGCCACCGCAGCAGCTCGACCGAGTCGGTGATGTCCTTGTCCGGCACCGGCAGCTCGGCGGTGGCCAGGTCGTCGGCGAGTTCCAGGGCGCGGGCGCGCATCCGGGGCCAGTCCTCGACGGCTTCCCGCACGTCGGTCAGCACCCGGCGCAGCTCCTCGCCGACCTGCTCGTTCTCCGTCTCGTCCCGGATCGGATCGGTCTCGATCCGCATCCAGCTCTCGATCTGGTCCCCGGCGATCGCGTCGTCGGGCTCGACGTCGGCGCAGACCTCCACCAACTCGCCCAGCGCCGCTCGGCGTACCACTAGAAGTGGATGGACCAGCATGTGCACGTCGAGGTTGCGGGCCGACAGGGCGGCGGTGATGGAGTCCACGAGGAAGGGCATGTCGTCCGTGACGATCTCGATGGCCGTGTGATGGCCGTCGGGAGTGAGCGCGATCCGCAGCTTGAGTTCCCCGGCGACGCGGCCGGCCGCCAGCTCGCGGTGCGCGCGCACCGCGGTGAGCATCGCGGTGGGCGTCTGCCCCACCAGCTCCTCGTCCGGGGCGAACCGCCAGTAGCGGCTCACCAGCTGGGCGGTGTCTAGATCCTCGCCGGCCAGCGCGACCGCGGTGGCCACGAGGCGCTCGGCGTTGGGCAGATCGTCGTCGAGGTCGGCGGCGTCGTCCGCGCCCTCGTCCATGGACTCGGCGTCAGCGTCCACGCTCTCGCCGCTCAGCAGGCCACCCTCTGGTGACATCACAACCGCTCCCCTCACCCACCACGCTGTGGGCTCGTCCGTCCCTTCCACCCTAGCCGGGGAGCCACAAGGCCCGGCCGCCAGGAGTGCAGTGAATACAACCGTCCGGGCGTCGGGCGGAGCCGGACAACGAGGGCGACACCCGCGTTCCGGGCTCGGGGCGGCTGCGCGAGATACTGCTCTTCGCGCAGAATGGTCGGCATGTACGCCCCCTCGCGCCGCCTGCTCACCGCCACCCTCGCCGCGCTGCTCGCGGCCACCACGCTCGTCGCCTGCACCAAGGAACCCGAGCCCGGCTCGGCGCTGGACGCGTTCGCCGCGGGCTGGCCGGGCACCGGATGGGACGGCAAGGTCACGTTCGTCGATCCGGACAACAAGCCGGTTCCGGGCACGGACGTCGCCGCGCAGCTCAAGGCGTACGCGGGGACGCTGACCCCGCCGACGGCGAAGTCCGCGGGCAAACCCACGGTGACCAAGGATTCCGCGGCCGGGAAGCTGCACCTCGACTGGACGCTGCCGGACGGCGCCCACTGGGAGTACTCCACGGACGTCAAGCTCACCAAGGGCAAGGTCAACGGCGAGGACGCCTGGAACGTGGTGTGGCAGCCCCAGGTGGTCCACCCCGACCTGCAGCCGGGAGCGTCGCTGGCGACGAAGCAGGTCAAGGCCCAGCGGGGCGGCATCGTCGACGCCAAGGGCGAGACGCTGATGTCGGCACGGCCCGTGGTCGTGGTCGGCGTCGAGCCGCAGAAGATCACCAACCTGCCCGCGTTGACCACCCTCCTCGACGCCGCGTTCAAGTCGATCAAGGTCGCGGTGGACCTCGGCGACCTGGCCGACCGGGTCAAGGCGGCCAAGCCCGACTCCTTCGTCGAACTCGTGACGCTCCGGCGGGAGGCGTACGACCAGATCCGCAAGGACATCCGGGACCTGGACGGCACCGTGTTCCGCGAGGAGACCCGCGAGCTGGCTCCGACCCGCGTCTTCGGCCGTGCGTTGTTCGGCTCGGTCGGCGAGGTGACGAAGGAGATCATGGACGCCAACCCGGGCAAGTACCAGGTGGGCGACCAGGTCGGGCTGTTCGGCCTGGAGAAGAAGTACGACGAGCGGCTGCGCGGCACCGACGGCTTCCAGGTCGTCATCACGAGCAAGACGTCCACCGGCACGACCCGGGAACAGCAGGTCTACGACACCGACGCGGTCAACGGGCAGCCGCTGAAGGTGACGCTGGAGACGAAGGCGCAGAACGCGGCCGACGCCGCCCTAGCGACCAAGACCGACCGGCGTACGGCGATCGTCGCGATGCGGATCAGCGACGGGCACGTCGTCGCGGTGGCCAACGGACCGGACGGCGGCGGGGACAACCTGGCCTTCGTCGCCCAGGTCCCACCGGGCTCCACGTTCAAGGTCGTCACGGCGTACGGGGTGCTCGACAACGGCTCGGTCACCTCGAACACGGTGGTCAACTGCCCCAAGACCTTCACCGTCGACGGGCGGGTCTTCAAGAACGCCCACGACTTCGAACTCGGCGCCGTGCCGTTCCACACCGACGTCGCGAAGTCCTGCAACACGGCGTTCGCTTCGCTGGCCCCCAAGCTCGGCCCGGACGGGCTGGCCGCCGCGGGCACCGCGCTCGGCCTCGGCACCAAGTGGGACATGGGGGTCGACTGCTTCACCGGCGCCGTATCCTCCGGCGGCTCCGCCGCCGAGCGGGCCGCCGCCGCGTTCGGCCAGGGCACCACGATCGTCTCCCCCCTCGCCATGGCCGGCGCGATCGCGGCCGTCGCCCGGGGCAAGTGGAAGCAGCCGATCGTGCTGCTCGACCCGGCTCCGGCCGCGGTCGCCGAGGACGGCCCGACACTGAAGACGAGCACCCTGAACCAGCTGCGCCCGGCGCTGCGCGAGGTGGTCACCGCCGGCACCGGAAAGGCGCTCGCGGACGTCCCTGGCGGCCCGGTCAGCGGCAAGACCGGCACCGCCGAGTACGACGCGAACCCGGCGCACACGCACGCCTGGTTCGTCGGCTGGCAGGGTGACATCGCGTTCGCCGTCTTCGTCGAGAACGGCGGCGACTCGACCTCCTCCGCCGTCCCCCTCGCCGAGGCGTTCCTCCGCGCGCTCAACAAAGCATGATCGTCGCGTCAGCCATGCTGTTTCAGCGGACATTTTGCCGCGCGAAGCAGCATGGCTGACGCAATGATCACCATCAGACGGTGAGGCCGTCAGACGGTGAGGGAGAGGGCGGCGGCTGGGTCGGCGACGAAGGACAGCACGAACTCGCCCATTCCTCGCGACATGAGCAGTACGCCGTGGTCGCTGGCGGGCAGCAGGATGAGCTTCTTCTGCTTCGAGCCGCAGGCGTCGTACAGGGACTGGGCGTCGGTGGCGAAGTTCCCGTCGTTGGTCCCGGCGGCGAAGACGACCGGCATGGCCAGCTTCGGCACGGCGGAGGCGGCGTCGGCTCCGGAGAAGGTCGCCGGGCCGGACAGGCTGACGACGCCGTCGACCGGGGGTTGGATCGTCGCGGCGGCGGCCAACGCGGTCGTCCCGCCCATCGAGGCGCCGACGAGGATGACCTTCCGCACGCCCGACGATCGCAGGTACGCGACCGCCGCGACGGTGTCGTCGACGCGGGTCTGGTTCCGGATGTCGATCGCGAAGCCGCGCCACCCCTTGGCGGCGTACGCGTCGGCGTAGCCGAGCCATTGGCACAGTCCGCCGCCGGACTGGTGCAGCAGGACGACGGCGGTGTCGCCGGTGCCGGTCAGATAGCCGGCGCCCAGTTCGCCGTCGGTGCCGGGGTAGGTGACCAGCCGGGAGCGGTTCTGCTCGGAGACGCAGACCGCGTTGGCCGACTGCAGCCGCGTCTCCCGGGCCGCCGCGCTGGGGTCCGGTGCCGTCGGCGTACCGGTCTTCCCACAAGCCGCCAGCGCCAGGACGAGCGACAGGATCAGCATCGATTTACGCATGCCGACAGGACGCGCGGGACCCGACGGCACGTTCGCGGCAGTAAGGTTTCTTTTCCATAAATCTCCAGAGGTTCACAGGCGCCACACAGGGCGGTCCGACGAGTCGCCCATGCGATCAGCCCAGCCTGGGGGCATGACCATCGCAGAAGACCGCGTCCAGGACACGCCAGTAACCGCTCTGGAACCCGCGACGGCCGAGAAGCCGGCCACGAGGCCGGGCCGCCGGAGATGGGAGCGGCCCGCGCTGCTGGCTCTCCTGATCGCGACCGGCGCTCTCTACATCTGGGGGCTCGGCAAGTCCGGTTGGGCCAACGCGTACTACTCGGCCGCGGTCCAAGCGGGTTCGCAGAGCTGGAAGGCGATGTTCTTCGGCTCGTTCGACTCGGCGAACTTCATCACCGTCGACAAGACTCCGGCGTCGCTCTGGGTCATGTCGATCTCGGCGCGGATCTTCGGGGTCACCTCGTGGAGCATCCTCGTTCCGCAGGCGCTCGAAGGCGTCGCCGCGGTCGGCCTGCTCTACGCCGCCGTACGCCGCTGGTTCGGTCCGGCGGCGGGACTCCTCGCGGGCGGCGTCATGGCGCTGACCCCGGTCGCGGTGTTGATGTTCCGGTTCAACAACCCCGACGCGCTGCTGGTGCTGCTGCTCGTCGCGGGGGCGTACGCCGTCACCCGAGCGGTGGAGCAGGGCAAGACGACGTGGCTGTTGCTGGCCGGCGGGCTCGTCGGCTTCGCCTTCCTCGCCAAGATGCTGCAGGCGCTGCTGGTCGTCCCGGCGTTCGGCCTGGTCTACCTGATCGCGGCGCCGGTCGGCTTCTGGAAGCGGGT
>JABFYB010000019.1 GCA_013361475.1 Hamadaea sp. | reverse complement strand
CTGGTTCCACACCGGCGACCTCGGCGAGCTGGACGACGAGGGCTATCTGCGGATCACCGGGCGCAAGAAGGAGATCCTCGTGACGGCGGGCGGCAAGAACGTCGCCCCGGCCGTGCTGGAGGATCGCGTACGCGCGCATCCGCTGATCAGCCAGTGCATGGTCGTCGGCGACCAGAAGCCCTTCATCGCCGCCCTCGTGACGCTGGACGAGGAGGCGTTGCCCGACTGGCTCGACGGGCAGGGCCGGGCGGGTGCCACCATCGACGACCTGCGGGACGACCCGGCGGTCCGGGCCGCGATACAGTCTGCTGTGGACGAGGCGAACAAGGCGGTCTCCAAGGCCGAGGCGATCCGCGTCTTCCGCATCCTGCCCCGTGACTTCACCGAGGCCACCGGCGAGCTGACCCCGTCCATGAAGGTCAAGCGCGCGGTCGTGATGAAGGAGTACGCCGACGAGATCGACGCCATTTACCTCCGCTGAGCGGAGCCGCTCCGAGTCGACGGCGCTCGGTGCGGCACAGCAGCCCGGCGGCCGGACGGCCGGCGGGCGCGCGGCCTTTCTCGCCATGGCGATGCGGGTCACGCTGCTGGTCCTGGTGGCGGTGCTGACGCTGCTCGCGACCCGGGATCCCAAGCAGTTGGTCTGGGTGGGCCTGCTCGCCCTGGCCACCGCGGCGGTCCCGGCGAGCACCCGCTGGCCGGTCGTCGGGACTCTCGGCCGGTTCGCCGAGGTCCTCATCATCGGCGTGGGCGCGACCGCGATCGCGATGGCCGCGGTCGACGCCGGGACGGTCACGGGCGGCTTCGGCGCCGGTGCGCTGCTGCCTTACCTGGCGGTGCCGCTGACCGCGGCGACCTTGAACAACCGGCCGGTCGAGGCGGCGACCCTGCTCGCGGTGACCGCTGGGACTCTCGTCGTCGCCGGTTTGGTGACCGATCTGGACGGGCGGCCGCTGCTGGCCTCGTCCGGCTTCGTCATCGTCTGCGCGCAGTGGCTGGTGCTGGTCGCGCTGGGCACGGTCACCACCGGCGCGCTGCAACGAGCCGTGCTGGCCCGCCGCGAACCGCAGCCCTATGTGGAGGCGACCCGGCTGCTCACCCAGCTCCGGACGGTGGCCCGGCAGCTGCCCGGCGCCACCCTCGACCCGGGCGGCATCGCCGAGCATCTGCTGGAGGAGGCGCGAGCGGTCGCCAAGTCCGACCGCTCGGCCGTGCTGACCGCCAGCGGCGGGGGCCGGCTGATGGTGCTGTCCCAGGCGGGGCTCGCCCACGACGGCAGCGAGCAGCACGACTGGGAGACCATGCTCGACACCGACACCGGGATCGCCGAGGCGTGGGCCAGCCAGCTCCCGCACGTCGCGACCCGGTCCCAGGTACGCGACGCGCCCCGGGACGCCGACGTCACCGCACTGCTGATCCCCCTGGTCGCGGGCGTACGCACCGTGGGCGTGCTGGTGCTCGAGCGCGACGACGCCGGCGGCTTCGCCTCCCCGGCGATCGCCCGCATCCGGCACGCGGCCGAGCAGGCGGCGCTCCGCCTCGAAGCGGCGCTCCTGTTCGACGAAGTACGCTCCCTGGCCACCAATGAGGAGCGGCAGCGCCTGGCCCGGGAGATCCACGACGGGGTGGCCCAGGAACTGGTGATCATCGGCTACGGCGTGGACAACGCGCTGGCCAGCCTGCCCGAGGAGGCCACCGAGACCGCCGACGAGCTGCGTTCGCTCCGGGAGGAGATCACCCGGGTCGTCACCGAGCTGCGGCTGAGCCTGTTCGAGTTGCGCAGCCAGGTCGACCGGCACGGCAACCTGACCTCGGCGATCGCCGAGTTCGCCCGGATCGTCGGCGCGTCGGCGGGACTCCGGGTGCACCTGTCCTTGGACGACTCGCCCGGCCGGCTCCCCTCGGCCATCGAGGCCGAGTTGCTGCGCATCGCGCAGGAGGCCATCACCAACGCCCGGAAGCACGCCGGCGCCAGCAATCTGTGGGTCACGTGCTCCGTCGACCCCCCGAACGCCCATATTGAAGTGTCGGACGACGGACAGGGAATCGCTGACCAGCGGGTTGACGGACGGTACGGTCTTGCGATC
>JABFYB010000403.1 GCA_013361475.1 Hamadaea sp. | reverse complement strand
GCTTGGTACGCGAGTCGGCGACGACGATGCGGTACTGCGGGTTGCGGATCTTGCCCATCCGCAGAAGCCGGATCTTGACGGCCACGTGTGTTCGCTCCTGTTGCGATAGGTTTCGAACGCTCGCCATCCCACGTGGGGTTGTGAGCGGTGCGAGCGGTCATGGACACGACGGGCGTCGGAAGTTAGAGGGCTGCCGTGCGCGAGTCGAATACCAGTCGTCAATTGTGCCAGACGCCTCTCGGCGCGCCGACCCACCCCGCCGGGCGTACGGGACGCAGATCACACGGACGCCCGCTTCTGACGGCTGCGCGGACCCTCGCTCAGTGACGAGGGGCGTCCCAACCGGGCAGTGGCACGGTCTCGATGATCGGACCCCAGTCCGGATCAGGCCGAAACGAGGTCCAGGTCCCGTCGAACGGGAAGGTCCCCGCCTCGACCAGCTTGATCACTTCCAGCCCGGCCTGGCGTACGCGCTGCTCGTCGTCGACCCAGTAGGAGCCGGGGAACCCCAGGCGCTCGGCGAACTCCTCCTCGTCCTTCCACCGCCAGCTCCGGTCCGGCTCGATCCAGACGTCGAGATCCCAGTCGACGGTGTCCAGCCCGGCGAGCACCTCCGAACGCCAGGGGACGGCCGGCACCTCCAGGTTGGCGTACCAGCTGAGGAACTCGCCGGCCGGGCTGAAGAAGAACCGGACGGAGTAGTCGGCGCCGGTCGGATGCCAGGACAGGACCGAGTGGCCGACTTCCGCCGCGACCAGACGCTTCGGACCGGCGACCCACTCCGGCAGAGGTGTCTGGCGCAGCATCCGGCCGTCCGTCATGACGGTGTAGAACTGATTGCCGCCCGCCTGACCCCACAGCAGCATGCCCTGGTCGTCGTGCTGAACGGCGCGCAAGGGAAACAAGCCGGAGACCGCGTCGTGCTGGAAGTGTCGCAAGTAGACGATCTCGCCCCGCTCGAAGACCATGGCCTCAAAGTAGTCCAGAACGCGTCATCGAGGGTGATCCGAAGTCAGCGGGCTCGCGGACGGTCCCAGCCGGCCGGCACCCGCGGTGATCCCGTCCACATCGGATCGCCGGTGAGTCCCAGCAACGAGGTGTCGAAGGGGAACTCCCCCGCCTCGATCCGCTTCACGACGCGTTCGCCCACTTGGCGGACCGCCTCGCCGTCGGCGACCCAATACCCTGGCTGCGCTTCTGGCGGCTCGCCCACCGGACTCCCCGGCACCGCGTAGGCCAGCCGCTCGGCGAACTCCTCCTCGTCCTTCCACGACCAAGAACGATCGGGCTCCACCCAGATGTCGAGGTCCTGGTCGACGATGTCGACCCCGGCCACCGAACCGTCGTCCCAGCGGACGCCCGCCTCTTCGAGATTGACGTACCAACCGCGGAACCGGCCCTCGTCCGACCGGAACAGCCAGACGGAATAGTCCTCGCCGGGCGGCAACACCTTGAGGATGGCCGGGCCACGCCAGGTCGTCTCCCAGAGCTTGGTCTCCGTGACGAGCCACTCGGAAAAGGGCATCGCCCGCAGGCCACGCCCGTCGACCGCCTTCCGGTCGAGCATCGGCGCGCCCCGGGGCACCCAGAGCAGCAAGCCGCGCTCGTCATCGGCCAGGACGACGGAGGTCTTCAGCAGACCCAGCCGGGGACCCTGAAAATGGCGGTGCAGGACCACCCGGCCGGGTTCGAACCGCATCGTGTCCTCGGACCGTCCCTCGAGTCGTCGCGTCGAGTCGTAGCTCAGTAGGAGCGGCCGAGGATCGCGGTCAGGTTCGGCTCGTCCTGCGCGGCCGGGGCCGACCCGTCCTCGCGGAACAGGCAGCGTACGGTGATCGCGCTCTCGTTCGCCTTGGCCTCGCCGTCGACGCCGACCGCCGACCACGGCACCTTCGCCCAGCCGGTCTGCGACGCCTCGATCGCCTCGTCCAGCGTCTTCACCTCGACGGTGTTCGCCTCACGCCGGGCCAGCGCCTCGTCGTAGAGGCCCTGCTGATCCGCGGTCAGGGCCGCGGTCACCTCGGCCACGACCCCGCCGAGCGGCAGCGGCGTCTTCGAACCGTCGATACGGCGGGCCAAGGTCACGTTGCCGGCCACCAGATCGCGCGGGCCCACCTCGATCCGCAGCGGTACGCCCTTCAGCTCGGCGTCGACCGCCCGGCGGCCGAACGGCGTGTCCACCCGATCGTCGAGCTTGACGCGTACGCCGGCGGCGGCGAGCTCGTCGACCAGCCCCTTCGCGGCCGCCGACACCGAACCGTCGCTCTCCTTGACCACCATGACGAGCGCCTGCGTCGGAGCCAGCAGCGGCGGCAGGCGCAGACCGTTGTCGTCGCCGTGGCACATGATCAGACCGCCGAGCATCCGGGTCGACGAACCCCACGAGGTCGTCCAGGCGTACTCACGGCCGCCGGCGGCGCTGGAGTATTGGATGTCGAAGGCGCGGGCGAAGTTCTGGCCCAGCTCGTGCGAGGTGCCCATCTGCAGCGCCTTGCCGTCGCCCATCATGCCCTCCAGCGTGTAAGTGCTGGTGGCGCCGGCGAACCGCTCCCGGTCGGTCTTGCGGCCGGGGATCACCGGGATGGCCAGGAGCTCCCGCATGTGCTTCTCGTAGACCTCGTGGTGGATGCGCAGGGTGTATTCCTTCGCGTCCTGCTCGGTGGCGTGCGCGGTGTGCCCCTCCTGCCACAGGAACTCACTGGTACGCAGGAAGATCCGCGGGCGCATCTCCCACCGGACGACGTTGGCCCACTGGTTGAGCAGCAGCGGCAGATCCCGGTAGGAGTCCACCCACTTGGCCATGAACTCGCCGATGACCGTCTCACTGGTCGGCCGGACGACGACCGGCTCGGCGAGCTGCTTGCCGCCGCCGTGGGTGACGACGGCCAGCTCCGGCGAGAAGCCCTCGACGTGCTGCGCCTCACGGTGCAGGTAGCTCTCCGGGATGAACAGCGGGAAGTACGCGTTCTCCGCCCCGGTCGCCTTGATCCGGGCGTCCATGTCGGCCTGCATGCGCTCCCAGATCGCGTATGCCGTCGGCCGGATCACCATGGTGCCCCGGACCGGGCCGTTGTCCGCCAGCTCGGCCTTCGCGATCACGTCTTGGTACCAGCGGGGGAAGTCTTCCGCCCGGGGAGTCAGCACACGCGCCATGGGCACTCATCCTACTGGCCGCCCTCGCCCGCCCTCCGCTGGCTCCTAGGCCGCTCGTCAGGCTTCGCCGCCAGTCGGGTGTCGCCGCCGCTCCGCGGTGATTGGGATCAGATCACGGTCACGCATGGAATCCCGGCGGCGGGAAGCCTGCGCATCCGTGATCCGGTCGCCTGATGCCCACGTGTCACTGCTGAAGTCGAGATGACACGATCCGGCCGCGCAGCACGATCAGGCTCGGCTCGCGCAGCACGGTGAGATCCTGCCGCGGATCCCGCGGATAGACCACGAGGTCGGCCCAGCCGCCTTCGGTCAACCCCGGGAAGCCCAACCATGCGCGGGCGCGCCACGATCCGGCCGCCAGCACCTCGTCGGCGGACAACCCGGCGGCGTGCAAGAGCAACATCTCCTCCGCGGCCAGCCCGTGCGCGATGCCACCACCGGCGTCCGAGCCGACATAGATCGGTACGCCCGCCTCGTGCGCGGCCGCGACGACGGCGGGGAACCCGTCCCGGAGCGCGAGCATGTGCTTGGCGTACCGGGGAAACTTCGCCTCGGCCCGCTGGGCGATCGTTCCGAACGTCTCAATGTTGATCATCGTCGGGACCAGGGCGGTCCCTCGTCGCCCCATCTCGGCGACGATCTCCGGCGACAGACCGGTGCCGTGCTCGACGCAGTCGATCCCGGCGCCTACCAGGGTGGCGACGCTCTGCTCCTCGAAGCAGTGCGCCGTGATCCGCGCCCCGGCCGCGTGCGCCGCCTCGACTGCGGCGACCAACGTCGCATCGTCCCAGGCGGGAGCCAGATCACCACGGTCGCGATCGATCCAGTCACCGACAAGCTTCACCCAGCCCGTCCCAGCGGCCGCCTGGCGGGTGACCTCCTGAGCCACCAGCTCGGCCGGAACCTCGACCCCGATCTCCGGCAGATACCGGCGAGGCGGAGCTACATGCCGCCCCGCCCGGGCCAGTCGCGGAATCTCCGGATCCTCATCCAACTCCGGGTACGGATACGGCGAACCCGCGTCCCGGATCGCCAGCACCCCCGCACCCCGGTCGATCAAGGCGAGTTCCTTGGCCTGAGCAAGGCTTTCGATCGGGCGGCCACCAGGGGCGATTCCGAGATGGCAGTGGGCGTCGACCAGGCCCGGCAGGATGAAGCCGCCGTCGCTGACCGTGGCGGCGCCGGGCATCGGCTCTCGCGACACCCGGTCGCCGTCCAGCCACAGATCGCCGACCTCGTCCTCGGGGAGGAGCACTCCGCGTATGTGCAACGCCATGCGCTCCACTAGACCACAAAGATGTCCAGCTTCTTCCCGAGGGCGGCCGCGATCTTTCGGAGGTCGTCGGGATCGCTGGAGACCACGGCCGCTCCCTTCGAGAGGGCCATGACGACCACGATCGCGTCCACCACATCGGACGTACCGGACTTCGCGCACGCCTCCCCAGCCGCGCGGCCGATGCGTTCGGAGTCCGGGGTGATCTCGCAGTCCTTGAGAACCTCGACCAGGCCATGCTGTTTGCCGTCTCGCCAGGCCTGGGCGAGTACGACGACTGGTACGAACAGCGGGATCTGCGACGTTGTCCGGTTCCGGTGCATCCGGACGAAGCGGAAGTCGCGACGTTCCGCCGCCAACAAGGCGCCCGTGTCATAGACGATCGACGTCATCGGCGGTCCTTCGGGTCCATCAGACCCAGCCGGATCATCTCCTCGTCGACTTCACGGGCGATGTCGTCGGGCACCGGCCCGAAGAACTCGTCCAGCTCACGCAAACGCTGCTGGATCATGGCATCCTCTTCGAGGTCGGCCTTGATCCGATCCAGGCGCTCCTCGATGGCCTGGGAGACCCAGGCCGAAATCGTCACGCCCGATTCGGCCGCGGCCTCCCGCAGGCGCGTGTCCAACTGCGTATCAAGGGAAAGAGACAACCTGACCACCTTTCCGTCGCCCGGCTTGGCGCCCGGCTCGTTCGGCTTCGTGGTACGCGACTTCTCGCTCCCCGGCTCAGTCACGAGCCAATGTTATTACGGCGTAATAAGGAGGGGCAAGGACGATTCAGCGTCGTCCTTGCCCCTGCGTACGGCGGGCGTCGGCCGGGTCAGACCTCGGCCAGGTACGCCTCCGCGAGGACGGCGTACCCGATGGTGTTCGCGTGGATGTCGGTCTTCGCGCACATCCACGTCCACGCGCAGATCCGGGCGACGGCGAGCGGCACCGTGCCGACGCCGGGCAACGGAACCTGAGTCGTGAGATCCGTGGAGGCGAACGCGCCCGCGACGTCGGCGACTCGAGCGTCCGCGGCGCGGTAGAGCGCGGTCAGGATGTTGTTGAGGACGGCACTGACCTGAATGGACTGCTGCGCCAGCGCTCGCCCGGACGGGCCGGTCAGCCAGGCCGCCAGGTACGGGTTGTAGTAGGTCATCCCGACGATCGGCGTACGCGGAGCGACCGCGCGCAGCCGCGCCAGAGTCTGCCCGAGATTGACCGCCAACGCGGCCAACGCACTCTGTACGCACGCCGGGTCGATCGTGCCGCCCCGCGCGCACCGGTTGAGGTCGTTGCCGCCGATGTCGATCGTGACGAGCGAGACCTTGTCCTTGTGCGCGTGCAGGAAGCGTTCGGCCGCTTCGAGCTGGGAATCACGACCGGGGTAGTCGCAGGTCCCGCCGGTCAGGAGGGAGCCGGTGGTCTCGCCGTCGCAACCCAGGTTCTCCAGGCGGAGCTTCGGCTGGGTGGCCAGCAGCCTGCTGTGCAGCTGCCCGACGTAGCCCTCGGCGCGGTCCAGCGGCGTCACCGGCTGATAGCCGGCCGCCAGCGAATCGCCGAGCGCCAGATAGTACGTGGTGGAGGTGTCCGGCGAGGCCGACGCGGGGGCGCCCACGAGTCCGAGGGTGAGCGCGGCAACGGCGGCGACGGAGGTGATGCGTCGCAACATCCCCGCAACGTACTCGCGAGTAGCCTCGCGCGCAGCCCCGCCGCCGGCAGCGGTTGAACAGCCCGCTACTTGTCGCGCTTGAAGAGCTTGTTGAAGTCCAGCTTGGGCGCCTTGAAGTCGTCGCCGCCGAGCTGCGACGGGTCCAGTCCCGGCGGAAGCTGCGGCATGCCGCCGGGCATCCCACCGGGCAGACCGGCCGGGAAGCCGCCGCCGGACCGGCCGCCGCCCTTGGTGCCCTTGCGCTTGTTCTTCGGGCTCTTGGTCGCCTTACGCCGGCCGCCGCCGGGCAGGCCCATCATGCCGCCCATCTGCTTCATCATCTTCTGCGCGTCGGTGAAGCGGTTGAGCAGCTGGTTCACGTCCATGACGGTGACGCCGGAACCGGTGGCGATGCGGGCGCGGCGCGAACCGTTGATGATCTTCGGGTTCGCCCGTTCGGCCGGGGTCATCGACCGGATGATCGCCGTCACCCGGTCGAAGTGCTTGTCGTCCAGCTCGTCGAGCTGGCCCTTCATCTGGTTCATGCCCGGCATCATCTTGAGCATGTTGGCGATCGGGCCCATCCGGCGGATCGCGATCAGCTGGTCGAGGAAGTCCTCGAGGGTGAACTGCTCGCCGCCCATGAGCTTGGCGGTCATCTTCTCCTTCTGATCGGCGTCGAAGGCCGCCTCGGCCTGCTCGATCAGAGTGAGGACGTCGCCCATGCCCAGGATGCGGCTGGCCATCCGGTCGGGGTGGAAGACGTCGAAGTCCTCCAGCTTCTCGCCGGTGGACGCGAAGAGGATGGGCTGCCCGGTGACGTGGCGTACGCTCAGCGCCGCACCGCCACGGGCGTCACCGTCCAGCTTGGACAACACGACGCCGGTGATGCCGACCCCGTCGCGGAACGCCTCCGCCGTGGCGACCGCGTCCTGACCGACCATCGCGTCGATGACGAAGATGACCTCGTCCGGGCTGACCGCGTCGCGGATGGACGCCGCCTGCGCCATCATCTCCTGGTCGATGCCCAGCCGGCCGGCGGTGTCGACGATGACGATGTCGCGCATGTGGCGGCGGGCGTACTCGATCGACTCCTTGGCCACCGCGACCGGGTCGCCGACGCCGTTGCCCGGCTCGGGCGCGAAGACCTCGACGCCGGCCCGCTCGCCCAGCACCTGCAGCTGGTTGACCGCGTTCGGCCGCTGAAGGTCGGCGGCGACCAGCATCGGCTGGTGGCCCTGCCCCTTCAGCCACTTGGCCAGCTTTCCGGCCAGCGTGGTCTTACCGGAACCCTGCAGACCGGCCAGCATGATCACGGTCGGCGGCTGCTTGGCGAACTGGAGTCGCCGCGCCTCGCCACCGAGGACGTTGATCAGCTCCTCGTGAACGATCTTGATGATCTGCTGGGCGGGATTGAGCGCCTGAGACACCTCGGCGCCGCGCGCCCGCTCCTTCAGCGCCGCGATGAACGTCCGCACGACGGGCAGAGCGACATCCGCCTCGAGCAGGGCGAGCCGGATCTCGCGCGCGGTGGCGTCGATGTCGGCGTCGGTGAGCCGGCCCTTGCCGCGCAGCTTCGTGAAGATCCCGGAAAGCCGGTCGCTCAGTGTGTCAAACACAGCGCAATCATCCTGTTGGTGAGGTTTGTCCGATCAAGGGCGGCTCGCCGCCGCCCCCGAAAGACTACCCGCCGCCCAGGGCGCTCGGCGCGCCGAGCTTCGTGGGCCGCAGGAAGCCGCCGGATCAGGGATGTGGGTCGAATCATGGGGCAAGATTCGACCGAGAACCCTGATCCGGTGCCCAAAGACCAGCACAGCGCGCGAGCGTGCGACGAGCGGGCGGGGGCGGGCAGCTAACCCAGCATGGGGAGAAGAGCGGCCTCAATCGCGACCCGGTCGACCGGCCCGATCAGATAGAAGGCGTCGACGACGTCAGCGCCCAGCGTGGAGACCCGGGCGGCCCGGAGGTTCACGCCGAGCTCGGCGAGCGTCGAGGTGATCCGGTAGAGCAGGCCAGGCTCGTCGGTCGCGCGTACTTCGAGCAGGTCGTCGGCGGGCCAGAGCACCCGGGGACGGGGACGGGCGGCGTTCGGCGTACGCGAGCGCCGGGCCAGCCGAGCCGGCAGGGCAAGTTGGTCGAGAGCCGCCCGGCGGAGATCCGCCGCCAGCAGATCCCGGTCGGGCGAGGTGCCATAACGGGGCTGCACAGCGCACTGCAGAACCGCCCGCTCCGCGACCGTGATCGAGTTGACCGCGACCACTTCGAGCTGGTGCATGGCCAGGCAGCCGGCGACCGTCGCGAGCAGTCCGCGGCGGTCCTTGGCCGCGAGCGCGACCCAATCCGGCGCCACCTGCACTACCGGCAGGTCGGCTCGCAACAGTGTCGGGTCCGGCGCCATCGGCACCGGCAGCGGGGCTCCGGCCAGGCTCGCCCGGACGGCGGCGACTAGCTGGTCGATCAGCCGCGACTTCCAAGTGGTCCAGGCTGCGGGTCCGGTCGCGACCGCGTCCGACCGCGCGAGCATGTGGAGCAGCTCCAGGGTCTCGGTGTCCCCCACGATCTCCGCGACCGCGGTCACCGTCGCGGGATCGCCGATGTCGCGCCGGGTCGCGATCTCCGGCAGCACGAGGTGGTGCCGGACCAGGCGCTCGATCAACGCGACGTCCGCCTCCGGCAGCCCGACGCGGCGCGCGATTCCGGCCGCGATCGGCGCGCCGACCTCACTGTGGTCGCCCGGCAAGCCCTTGCCCACGTCG
>JABFYB010000774.1 GCA_013361475.1 Hamadaea sp. | reverse complement strand
AGGCCGCCAGTTGACACCTGGCAAGGGAGGCGACCACCGCGGTCGTCACCCGGCTGTATCGAACAGGAGTGATCGTGCACAGCCACAACGGGCTCAAGACGGCCGCGCTGCTCGGCCTGCTGACCGCGATGATCCTCGCGGTCGGGTACTGGCTGGGCGGCAGCACGGGTCTCGTCATCGCCGTCGTCCTCTCCTTGGTCATGAACGGCGTCAGCTACTTCTTCTCCGACAAACTGGCGCTGCGCTCCATGGGCGCGCAGCCGGTCACCGAGCAGGAATTCCCCGCGCTGTACCAGATGGTCCGGGAGCTCTCGCAGCAGGCGGGCAAGCCGATGCCCCGGCTGTACGTCAGCCCCACCTCGCAGCCCAACGCCTTCGCCACCGGCCGCAACCCGCAGAACGCCGCGGTGTGCGTGACCGAGGGCATCACGCGCATCCTCGACTACCGGGAACTGCGCGGCGTGATCGGGCACGAACTGTCGCACGTCTACAACCGCGACATCCTGATCTCCAGCGTGGCGGGCGCCCTCGCGGGCATCATCACCATGCTGGCCAACCTCGCCTGGTTCATCCCGATGGGCGGCGACGACGAAGACGGCCCCAACCCGGCGGTCTTCCTCATGATGCTGATCCTCGGCCCGCTGGCCGCGTCAGTCATCCAGCTGGCCGTCAGCCGGAGCCGCGAGTTCCAGGCCGACCAGTCGGGCGCCTCGCTCACCAACGACCCGCTCGCGCTCGCCTCGGCCCTGCGCAAGATCCACATGGGTACGCAGCAGCTGCCGCTCCCGGCGGACAACCGCCTGACGAGCACCGCGCACCTGATGATCGACAACCCGTTCAAGGGCGGCGGCATCGCCAACCTCTTCTCGACGCACCCGCCGATGGAAGAGCGCGTCCGCCGGCTCGAACTGATGGCGGCCAACTCCGGCCCCATCCAGTACGCCCGCTGACCTTCTCTGCGCGATCATGAACTTATGTGCGTGATCGAGCGGCGTGTCGTGTCCCTGCGACCCTGATCGTTCCCCGCGGCGGGTGATCGATCTCGGTACCCTCTTCTCGTGTTTCGTCTGCTGGGGCCGTTGGCGCTGGCGACGGGCGACAACGAGGTCGCTCCGGCGACCCGCAAACAGCGGCAGATGCTCGCCGTCCTGCTCCTGGACGCGAATCGGCCGGTCAGCCTGGAGCGGCTCACCGAGGAACTGTGGGGCGACACGCCGCCCCGATCCGCCGTCGCCAACCTCCGGTCCTACGCGCTGGTCCTTCGGGCCGACCTGCTGCGCGCCGGGCTGCCCGCCGACCGGCTCGCCACCGTTCGTAACGGCTACCTGCTCCGCGTCGAGCCGGGCGAACGCGACCTCGACCGGATGGAAGCCCTCGCCGCCGACGGCTCAGCCGCGTTCCGCCGCCGCGACTTCACCACCGCCGACCGGCTGCTCAGCGAGGCGCTCGCGCAATGGCACGGCCCGACCCTCGACGGGATCGACGCCGGCCCGGTGCTGGCGGCCCGCGTACAGGGGATCGAGGAACGCCGGCTCGACGTCTTCGAAGACCTGGTCGAAACCCGCCTCCGGCTCGGCGACGGCCCGTCGATGCTTCGCACGCTGCGCGAACACCTGGCCGCGTACCCGCTCCGGGAGAGGGCGCACAGCCAGCTCATGAGACTCTTGTACGCACAAGGCGACGCCGCGGCGGCGCTCTCGGCGTACCAGCAGGCTCGCGAGATCCTGGACGCGGAGCTGGGCCTGGACCCCGGACCGGACCTGACGCGGCTCCAGCAGGCGATCCTTCGCCGCGAGCCGATCGTGGACGAGCGACCCGCTGCCGTGACCGTCCCGCGGCAGTTGCCACCCGACGTGCCGGGACTCATCGGCCGGGACGACGCGCTGACCTGGCTGCGTTCGTCGAAGGCCAGCGTGCGGGCCGTCCACGGACAAGGCGGTGTCGGCAAGTCCGCCCTAGTCATCCGCCTCGCCCACGAACTCGCCGACGAGTTCCCCGACGGCCAGCTCTACGTCGACCTTCAGGGCTCGAATCCGCGGCTCACGCCGTTGACACCGGCGGAGGTCCTGGGCCGATTCATCCGCGCCCTCTC
>JABFYB010000611.1 GCA_013361475.1 Hamadaea sp. | reverse complement strand
CGCGCTGGTGCGGGCCGCGACGCCGCGGCTGCTGCGCGCGGGCCGGCTCGTTCTGGGCCTGGCCGCCGCGCAGCTCGGGCGACGGCCGGCCGCACGCCAGCTGATCGCGTTGAGCGGCCTGGCCGTGGCGTTGCTCGCGCTGGTCGCGTCGTCACTCGCCACGAGCCAAGTGGTACGCGATGAGCAGATCGCGTTGTCGGTCGGCGCCGACCGGGTCCTCTCGGTTCGGGCAGCCGACCCGGGTCAGGTGATCGCAGCGGTGCGTTCGGTCGATCCGGAGGGTTCGTTCGCGATGCCGGTCGGGCGGATCTCCAGTGAGACGCGGCATCCGGAGATCCTGGCGCTGGACCTGGGCCGGGCCGCTCAGCTCGACTGGGACCGGGCGGACGCCGTCGCCGCGCAGATCGGGCCGAAGCTGACCGTACGCCCGCCGCTGTCGAAGTCCCTGTCGGTGACAGTGACCGCCACCCCGCTCGACGGAGTCGTCAATCCCCGGGCGCTGCTGCTGGCCCAGGTGACCACAGCGGACGGCCGTCGGCAGACGGTGACGATGGGCTCGCCCAGTGCCGGGCGCAGTACGCTCACCTTCACGCTGCCCGCGGCCTGCGACGCCGGGTGCCGGTTGGACGCGATCACCGGCGTCGCCGCGTCCGGCGCGGGCTGGCGACTGTCGCTGGAAAACCTCGACCCGTACGCCGACATCAGCGCCTGGCGAGTCGTCGGCACGCTGGAGAAGGCGGGCAACTGGAAGCTCACCGGATCCGGTCTGCTCCTGCCGCCGGAGGTCCCGGAGGCGTTGCCCGCGATCGCCACGCCGGGCCTCGACATCGACGCCCGGCAGATGGACCTGCCGCTCAGCGGCGGTTCGCTGAAACTGACCCAGGTCGGCGAAGCGCCGGTGTTGCCCCGGGTCGGCGACACTGGTCTCCTCGTCGACCTCGACACGCTCATCGCGGCCACCGGCGGCGCGCATTCGCTCGACTCGATGGAGGTGTGGCTGACCGCGTCGGCTCCGGCGTCCGTGACGTCGGCGTTGCAGGCCAAGGGCGTACTCGTCGTCGGGTCGGTCTCCCGGACCGAGGCGCGGACGGCCGCCGCCCGGTCGCCGGCGGCTCTCGTGCTGCAGTTGTTCGTCGGTGCGACCGTCGTCGCCTGGCTGCTGCTCGGCGCGGTGCTGCTCGCCGTCGCCCGCGTCGACCGGGGCTCGCCGGATCTTGGCGCGCTGCGGCTGGCCGGACTCCGGGACCGGACCCTGCGCGGGTCGTCCCGGCTCGCGTACGCGATCGCGGTGCTCTTCGGAGTCCTGTTAGGACTACTGGGGGCGGGGTTGGCGTGGGCGCTGGCCCGGTCGGTGCTCCCGATCACCTCGGGGGAGACCTGGCTCGGCGTGCCCGCGGTTCCGCCCGCGCTCCCCGTCCTCGTTCCCGTCGGAGTGGGCGCGCTCGCTTTGCTCGCGGTCACCTGGCTCGCCTTCGCTCGCCCCCGCCGTTAGCCCCAGATCACGGTTACGCATGCCTCAATCGTGCCGGGACGCATGCGTAACCGTGATCTGCGGCATCTACCGTTGTCGACGTGATCGGTAGACGGTGGATGATCGCGACGGGGGTCGCCGTTCTGGTTCTGGTCCTCAGCGGATGCTCCCCCGGCAACGGAAAGTTCGTGGCCGTCAGCGCCGCAGACGGCGGCACGGTCTTGGCTCAGCTGTGCGCCGGGGGCGGGAACGTCTACGGGATCAGCATCAGCGAGGCCAAGGATCTCGACATCCGGTGGGGCGCCGACGGTCCGGGGCTCGGCTGGATCTCCACGCCGCTGTTCGTCGCGCCGTCGACCTGGCAGGCCGACGAGGAAAACACGCTGCTCGGCCTAGCGCCGGGGCATCGCTACTCGGTCAGGGTGATGATCTCGGGTTCGACGACAGCGTCCTACTCCAGCCTTGACATCTCCCCGGCCGACATCTCCGCGCTCCACCCAGGCGAGGTTCTCGCCGCCGACGGCGAGGGCGGCTTCACGGTGATGACCGAGCAGGAGTTCCGGAACCGGGCCAAGGCCGCTTGCTGAGCAGACCAACGCGCAGGATCACGCGTAACCCCACCCGTT
>JABFYB010000828.1 GCA_013361475.1 Hamadaea sp. | reverse complement strand
GGGTTCTACTACCGCACCTCGGCGAGCGTGACGAGCGACTTCGTCAAGGCCCGGGCGGCCGTCGAACTCCCCACCCCCTGACCGCCGCTCGCGCTCCTTAGCTCTGCCGCTGCCGCTTTTGGCGCTGGATCAGGGTTCTCGGTCGAATCTTGGAGCGTGATTCGACCGAGAACCGTGATCCAGCGAGTGGTCAGCGGCGGGGCGGGAGCGGAACCCGCGTGAGGTCCTCCGCGACGACGATCTCGCCCGCGTACGCCTGAGCCGCCTCCTCCGCGAACGCGTGCGGTTCGGTGTAGCGCTGCGAGAAGTGCGTGAGGACGAGTCTGCGTACGCCCGCCTCGGCCGCGATCAAGCCGGCCTGAGCCGCCGTGAGGTGCCCGGAGATGGCCGCCAGCTCGGTCTCGCTGCTGAGGAAGGTCGCCTCGATGACGAGCAGGTCTGCCCCGGCGGCCAGCTCGACCGCGGCCGGGCAGAGCCCGGTGTCCATGACGAACGCGACCACCTGGCCGGGGCGTACCTCGCTGACCTGTTCCAGCAGTGGGCCGCCCGCGCGCTGCACACGGCCGATCTCCGCGCCGTAGATCCCCGCCGCGGCCAGCCGATCCGGCAGCATCCGCCGGCCGTCCGGCTCGACGAGCCGGTAGCCGTAGGACTCGACTGAATGGCGCAGGCGCTGGGCGTACAGGGAACCGAAAGGCCCGGTGCCGATGAGCCCGTCGGCCTCGATCGGAGCCGCCTCGACCGGCGAACGGTCGAGGAAGAAGCTCGCATGCCGCAGCCGTTCGAAGAAGGTCGCCCCGCTCGCCGGGAAGTGCACGGGCACCGGATGGTCGACGCTGTCGAGCGACAGCCGCTGGATGATCCCGGGCAGCCCGAGGCAGTGATCGCCGTGGAAGTGGGTGACGCAGATCCGGTCGACGGCCGAAGCGGGCAGCCCGGCCAGCAGCATCTGCCGTTGCGCGCCCTCACCCGGATCGAACAGCACGCCGTACTCGTCGAAGCGCAGCAGGTACGCGTTGTGGCTGCGCTGGCGGGTCGGCACCTGGCTGGCGGTGCCGAGGACGATCAGCTCACGGGTCACCTGAGCAGATTACGGAGCCTTCCGCAGCGGCACGACGAGATAGCGCAGCTCGGTCGCGTCGGTGTCGTGGGCCGCGGCGCTGACGCTCGTCGGCTGGATACCGGTCTGAAGGCGGAGCACCACCCGCTCGTCGCCGAACGGGCGCAGCGCGTCGAGCAGGTAACGGCCCTGGTAGAACGCGGTCGTGGAGCCCGCCGTCTGCGCCTTGACCTCCTCCCGGGAGTCGCCCGCGCCGTCGTCGGACCCGCGGACCACCACGACGCCGTCGGCCGCCTCCAGCGTCACCGTCCCGATCGGACCGGCGAACGGCATCGCCCGCTCGACCGCCGCCCGAAGCAGGCCCGCTTCCACATCGACGGTGCACTCCGGGCGTACGCCGAGCAGCCGGTCGAGCTGCGCGTCCGGGAACGGCAACGCGAGCGAGGACACCGCGACGCCACCCTCGGCCCAGGACAGCCCGAGCCGATCAGCGTCGGCGAGCAGGGTCACCTCCGCTCCCGACACGACCCGGGCCGCCTCGGCGAGGATGCCGGCCGGGATCAGGACGTCGACCGCTCGGTCGCCGGTCCACGCCACCGCCGCGACGGCCAGCCGAAAGCGGTCGGTGGCGGCGAGCCGGAGCCGATCGCCGTCCGACCGGACGCGAACGCCGCTGAACAGCGGCAATCCGTCACGGGACGCCGCTCCGGCAACCGCCGCGACGGCCGCCTTGACCGCCTCGGCCGGCGCCCGCCCGGCGACCGGCGGCAGCTCCGGAACGGAACCGAGCGCGGCCGGATCGAGCAGCGGCAACGCGAAGCGGGCAGTGCCGGTCCGGATCGCCAGGCGCGACCCCTCCACGCGTACGCGGACCTCCGGAGCGTCGAGCGAGGCCAGCACCGAGGCCAGCGCCCGGCGGCCTACCGCCACGACTCCGTCGGTGTTCGCGACGGCGGCGACATCACCCCAGACCGCCGCCTCCTCGCCGGACGCGCTCAGCCGAACCTGCTGCCCGGTGACGTCCAGCCGTACGCCGCCC
>JABFYB010000257.1 GCA_013361475.1 Hamadaea sp. | reverse complement strand
ACCCGGATCGAGGATCGCGACGCGGCCGCCGATCGGGACCTCGTCACGGATCGCTGGAAGATCCACGACGAGCTGGTACGCGGCAACGCGACCAGAGTCGAACGGCCCTAACTCCTCCAGTATGGACGGCTGGCGGTTTTGCGTCATTGCGCAAAGCCGCCAGCCGGAAACGTATCCAGGGGAAACCCGCCGCTGTCAGGATCCCTAGCCAGGATCTGCGCACGCGGAAGGAAACCCCCTCATGCATGTCCATTCCAGACGGGCGCGAGTCGCCCGCATAGCCGCTGCCGCCACCCTGACCCTCTCCGTCCTGGCCGTGCCGGAACGCACCGGGGCCGCCGAAAGCCACCCACTCGTCGGCTCGGCCACCTCGACCGGGACCGCCGGACGGGAGATAACCCTGGTTACCGGCGACCGGGCCCTGCTGACCACCGACGCCCAGGGCCACCCGTCGGCGACGCTGCTGCCGGGACCGGCCACCGAGCAGGACGGCTACGTGACGCGGCAGTTCCGCGGCGACCTCTACGTCATCCCGGCCCAGGCGTTGCCGCTGATCAGCCAAGGGCGGCTCGACGAGGAACTGTTCAACCTGACCGCGCTGGCCCGCCAAGGCTACGACGACGCGACCACGGACGACCTTCCGCTGCTCGCCACCTACGAAGGGCAGGTCGCCCGGAGCCGCACCGCCCCGGCGGCGCTCGACGGCACGAGCGTGACCGCCACCCTGCCGGTCGCCGACGCCGTCGCGCTGACCGCCGACAAGACGAAGACCGCAGAGCTGTGGCGCGACCTGACCGACGGCGACGGCCCGGATATCGGCAAGCTGTGGCTGGACGGCAAGGTCACCGCCGACATGGCCGAGAGCAACGCGCAGATCCACTCCGCGCAGGCCTGGTCGGCCGGGTTCGACGGGACGGGCGTGACCGTCGCCGTGCTGGACACCGGATATGACGCGAGCCACCCGGACCTGGCCGGGCAGGTCGTCGGCTCGAAGAACTTCACCACCGACAGCGGCGGAGCCGTCGACCGGCACGGCCACGGCACCCACGTCGCCTCCACCATCGCCGGGACCGGTGCGGCCTCGGGCGGCGCGGAGAAGGGCGTCGCCCCGGGCGCCAAGCTGCTCGTCGGCAAGGTGCTCAACTACTCCGGCAGCGGCCAGGACTCCTGGATCATCGCCGGCATGCAGTGGGCGGTGGACTCCGGCGCCGACGTCGTCAGCATGAGCCTCGGCGGCAGCGTCGGCACCGACTGCACCGACCCGATCGGCGTCGCCGCGCAGCAGCTGGCCCAGCAGTCGAAGTCGCTGTTCGTGGTCGCCGCCGGCAACACGGGCAAGCTCCAGACCATCAGCGCGCCGGCCTGCGCCGCCGACGTGCTCACCGTCGGCGCGACCGACTCGGCCGGCAAGACCGCCTGGTTCTCCAGCCGCGGTCCGGTCACCGGGCAGCACACGGTCAAGCCCGAGATCGCCGCCCCCGGCGTCGACATCGTCGCGGCAGCGCTGGGCACCAGCGGCTACACCGCCATGTCCGGCACGTCGATGGCGACCCCGCACGTCGCGGGCGTCGCCGCCCTGCTCCAGCAGCGTCACCCCGACTGGACCGCCCAGCAGCGCAAGACCGCGCTCGTCTCGGCGGCCACGCCCTCCACCGACTCCCAGGTGTACGCACAAGGCACCGGTGTCGTGGACGCGTACCGGCCGCTGACCGCGACCGTGTTCGGGCCGGGGACGGCGTACGCCGGATCGTTCAGCTGGCCGCACCAGCACCAGCAGCCGGCCACCACGACGGTGACTCTGAGGAACACCGGCGGCGAGGCGGCCACCTTCGACCTGTCGATCGTCGGCGCGACCGGCGAAGACGGCACGCCGCTGACGAACCGGACGTTCACCCCGGGCCTGTCCAAGATCACGGTGCCCGCGCACGGGACGGCGGACGTCCCCGTCGTCTTCGATCCGGCGAAGAACCAGACCGCCGCCGCGTACGGCGACATCGGAGCCCGGCTGGTCGCGACCGCCGCCGACGGCAGCACCGTCACGACGGCGATCGGGGCGTACCTGGAACCGCACATCGTCAGCGTTCGCCTGCATGTCGTGGACCGGCG
>JABFYB010000632.1 GCA_013361475.1 Hamadaea sp. | reverse complement strand
GAAGCACGACGTCATGCTCGGCGAATCGGAAGACGGCCGCGGGATCGGCGAGGAGGACGGAGGTGTCCAGCACATATGTGTGCCTGGTTCCCTCACTGGTGATGCCTTGTGATGGGGCGACCATGACTCACGTTAGCGGCATTTCCGCCACCTCCGCCAGACCCCACGCCGGAACCTTTGTAACCGCTAGTACCAACCTGTGGACTGAGAGTGAGACCACGCGGCCGACGGCGTGCCGTAGACCGACTTGATGTACCCGAGACCCCACTTGATCTGGGTGGTCGGATTCGTCCGCCAGTCGTCGCCCGCGCTCGCCATCTTGCTGCCGGGCAACGCCTGCGGAATGCCGTACGCCCCAGAGGAGGAGTTCTCCGCCGTCTCGTCCCAGCCGCTCTCGCGATTCCACAGCTTCACCAGGGGCGTCATCTGGCTGTAGGCGAACCCGTACGCGGGCAGCAGCTTGCAGGCGATCAGCTTGTTGCCGGAGTACGCGGTGCAGGCCGCCGGGATCGTAGCGGTCTTCTTCGGAGTCGCCGTCCTCGTGGCCGTCCTGGTCGGACTCGGCTGCGCCGTCGGGGTCGGGCTCGTGCTGGGACTCAGACTCGGGCTCGCGCTGGGACTCTCGGTGAGCCGGTCGAGACTTCGATCGGCGGCCTGGCCGGCGGCGCGATCCGCTTGCAGTGACGCGACGGCCTCGTCGTCGGCCGAATCCTGAGTCAACGCCAGGCCGAGCCCGCCGGCGGCGAACAACGCCGCACCGAGCAGCCCGACCATGATCTTGCGGGGGTAAGGCATGGGGGATGCCTTCCTTTCGTCGTGCAGGGGTCGGCACGACGTTCGCCGCTGAGCAGCTCAGGGGCAAGGAACCATCGAATTTTGTGGAATGCGCCACGACCGCACGGTGCGGTACCTCGCGATTCGGACCCAGCCGGTTCCGATCGCTCGCTCAGGCGCCGAAGCGCCGCTGCCGATGGGCGTACGCCCGCAGCGCGCGGAGGAAGTCGATGTGCCGGAAGTCCGGCCAGTTCATGTCGCAGAAGTAGAACTCGGAGTGCGCGGACTGCCAGAGCAGGAAGCCGGACAGCCGCTGCTCGCCACTCGTCCGGATGATCAGGTCCGGGTCGGGCTGGCCCTTGGTGTAGAGGTGCTCGGCGATGTGCTCGACGTCCAGGACCTCGGCCAGCTCCTCCAGGGTGCCGCCGGCCTTGGCGTGCTCCTGGAGCAGCGACCGGACGGCGTCGGCGATCTCCCGGCGGCCGCCGTAGCCGACCGCCATGTTCACGACCGCGCCGCCGACCCGGTCGGCCGTCTTCTCCTCGGCCGCCTTGAGGGTCAGCGCGTTCCCGGCGGGCAGCAGGTCCATCGCGCCGGCCATCTTCAGCCGCCAGGGGTTGCCGTCCTCGGCCAGCTCGGTCGCCAGGTCGGAGATGATCTGGAGCAGCGGGTCCAGCTCGGCCGGCGGGCGGCGCAGGTTGTCGGTGGCGAGCAGGTAGAGGGTCACGTGCGGGATGCCGGCCTCGTCGCACCAGCGCAGCAGATCGATGATCCGGCGGGCGCCCACCCGATGCCCGTCGTTGGGATCGACGTAGCCCATCTCCTTGGCCCAGCGGCGGTTGCCGTCGCACATCACGCCGACGTGCCGGGGCCGGATCTTGTTGATCAGCTTGCCCTCGAGGCGCCGCTCGTACAACGAGTACACCAGGTCGCGAACGGGCTTCACGCCTGGCAGCCTATCCCTCATCGCGGCAGCCTATCCCTCATCGCGACCGGCCCTCACCGGGACTGCCAGGCGTCCGGCGCCTTGGTGAGCGCCACCACGGGATCGGGCAACTGACCGCTGACGATGTCGCTGAGGTTCACCTCATCGACGACGTTGCGTACGGCGGCACGCACGGCGACCCAGAGTGTCGGCAGGTGCTCGGCCGTCCCGGAATAGCTCGTCTGCTCAGGCCGATGACCGCGTACGCCGGCGAGGGGTCCGTCGACCGCGCGCAGCACCGCACCCACCGTCGTCTCGCCCGGCGGCCGGGTGAGGCTGTAGCCGCCCTCGGCGCCCCGGATCGAGATCACGATGCCGCCGCGACGCAGGTCGGCGAGGATCGCCTCGAGGAACTTCCGGGGCAGCGCCTGGGCGTCCGCCAACGCCTGGGCGGAGATGGTCGCGGGGTAGGCGGCGGCCAGCTCCAGAGCGGCCCGGACGGCGTACTCGCCGCGTGCGGAAATCTGCACGGTTACACCCTATGTGAACGGCCGCCCCGCGGTGGACGAGGCGGCCGTGCGACTGAGACGCCTCGCTGCTACTCGACGCCGAGGCGGGCCTTGAGCGCGTCGAGCTCGGCCCAGAGTACGCCCGGCAGCTTGTCGCCGAACTTGGCGAACCATTCGGTGATCTGCGGAATCTCCGCCTTCCACTCCTCCGGGTCCACCTTCAGGGCGGCGACGAGGTCGGCCGGGTCGAGATCCAGACCCGAGACGTCGAGCGCCTCCGGCGTGGGGACGTAGCCGACCGGCGTCTCGACCGCGTCGGCGCGGCCCTCCAGCCGCTCGACGACCCACTTCAGGACGCGGGAGTTCTCGCCGTATCCGGGCCACAGGAACTGGCCCTCGTCGCCCCGGCGGAACCAGTTCACGTAGAAGATCTTCGGCAGCATGGCCGCGTCCGGGGTCTGGCCGCCGCCCTTGCCCATCGCGATCCAGTGGGCGAAGTAGTCCGCGGCGTTGTAGCCGATGAACGGCAGCATCGCCATCGGGTCGCGGCGGACGACGCCGACCTGGCCCACCGCGGCCGCCGTCGTCTCGGACGACAGCGTCGCGCCCTGGAACACGCCGTGCACCCAGTCACGAGCCTCGCTGACCAGCGGAATCGTGGTCTTGCGGCGGCCGCCGAACAGGATGGCGTCGATCGGCACCCCAGCCGGGTCCTCATAGGACTCCGCCAGGATCGGGCACTGCTTGATCGGCGTGCAGAAGCGGGAGTTCGGGTGGCTCGACAGCTCGCCGGAGTCCGGCGTCCAGTCGTTGCCGTGCCAGTCGATCAGGTGCGCCGGCGGCTCACCCATGCCCTCCCACCAGATGTCGCCCTCGTCGGTCAGCGCGACGTTGGTGAACAGCGAGTTGCCCTTGGCGATGGTGCGCATCGCGTTCGGGTTGGTCTTGTAGTCCGTGCCCGGGGCGACGCCGAACAGGCCGTACTCGGGGTTGACGGCGTACAGGCGGCCGTCGTCGCCGAAGCGCATCCAGGCGATGTCGTCGCCGAGCGTCTCGACCTTCCAGCCGGGGATCGTCGGCTCCAGCATGGCCAGGTTGGTCTTGCCGCAGGCGCTGGGGAACGCGCCGGTGACGTGGTAGACCTTCCCCTCCGGGCTGGTCAGCCGCAGGATCAGCATGTGCTCGGCGAGCCAGCCCTCGTCCCGGCCCATGACCGAGCCGATCCGCAGCGAGTAGCACTTCTTGCCCAGCAGCGAGTTGCCGCCGTAGCCGGAGCCGTAGCTCCAGATCAGCCGCTCCTCGGGGAAGTGGGTGATGTACTTCGTCTGGCTGCACGGCCACTCGACGTCGGCCTCACCGGGTTGCAACGGCGCGCCGACCGAGTGCAGCGCGTGCACGAACTCGGCGTCGTCGCCCATCGCCTCCAGGACGTGCGCGCCCATCCGGGTCATCACCCGCATCGAGGCGACGACGTACGCCGAGTCGGTGATCTCGACGCCGAACATCGGCTTCTCGGCGGTCAGCGGGCCCATGCAGAACGGGATGACGTAGAGCGTGCGGCCGGCCATGCAACCCCGGTAGAGGTCGGTCATGATCTGCTTCATCTCGGCCGGCGCCATCCAGTTGTTGGTGGGACCGGCGTCCGCCTCGTCGACGGAGCAGATGAAGGTGCGCTCCTCGACCCGGGCGACGTCCGTCGGATCGGTACGCGCCCAGAACGAGTTGGGCTTGATCTCGGGGTTGAGCCGGACCAGGGTGCCCGCCTCGACGAGGTCGTCGGTGAGCCGTGTCCACTCCGCGTCGGAGCCGTCGCACCAGACGATCCGGTCGGGGGTGGTCAGCTCGGCGACCTCGCGTACCCAGGCGAGCAGCTTCGGATGGGTGGTCGGGGCGTTCTCCAGCCCCAAGCTGACGGTCGCAGCGGTCATGGCTCTCTCCTATGTGGTCGACACTGACCGGGAAGGAAGTCGTAGGGCGGCGCCGGTCCCGGCGGGTGCGACGGGATGGCGCGTTCACCTGAACGTGCCCTCAGCGTAAGCCCTGCTACGCCTCCTGAGCCCTTGCCGTCTTGTGAAGAACTGCACAAGCTGCGGCGTTTGTGCGCGCGGACGTTCGTTTCTCCATCCCCGCGCGCGTCCGCGCGCAAACCTTGCCGACCCGCCATTGTTGATCTTGGAGGAGCGACCGAGATCGGCCGAGGTTACGGCGGAATTGGGGGTTCCCCTGGATGGGGGACGAAGGTTAGGGTTTTGGGGCATATCGGACAGCCTGCACAAAGCTCCCCCCGGAGGCAGCGGTGACCGTTCAGATCGACTCTGCCCTGAGTTCGGACGCGGAGTTGCTGACCCGCGTTCGCGATGGCGACACCGACGCGTACGGCGAGTTGTATCGCCGCCACGCGGACGCGGCGAAGCGCCTCGCCGTCGTGCTTGCCCGTGATCGCGGGGAGGCCGAAGACCTCGCCGCCGAGGCGTTCGCCCGGGTCCTGGGCACGCTGCGGGCGGGCGGCGGACCACAGACGGCGTTCCGGCCCTACCTGCTCACCGTCGTACGCAACGCGTTCTACGACCGCGTACGGCGCAATCAGAAGGTCGAGCCGACCGACGTGATCGAGGAGTACGAGCGGCCCGAGCCGTACGAGGACCCCTCGATCGCCGCGCTCGAGCGGTCGTACGCCGCCCGCGCCTTCGCCCGGCTGCCCGAACGCTGGCGCGCGGTGCTGTGGCATACGGAGGTCGAGGGCGAGACGCCGACGCAGATCGCGCCGCTGTTCGGGTTGACCGCGAACGCCGTGGCCGTGCTCGCGTTCCGGGCTCGGGAACGCCTTCGCCAGGGATATCTGGCCGAGCACATCACGCTGACCGGGTCGCCCCGATGCCACTGGACCGGCGAGCACCTGCCCGGTTACGTCCGCGCCGGACTGGCCGGGCGGGAACGCACCAAGGTCGAGGATCACCTCGCCGAATGCGCCGAATGCCGCCGCCTGCACCGTGAGCTGACCGAGGCGAACGTGAGCTTACGGGTGGTGCTCGCGCCGTTGCTGCTGGGCGCGGCCGGGCCGGGCTACCTCGCCGCGACGGCGGCGAAAGCCGGACTCGCCGGGTTGTGGGCGTCACTGACCGGCGCGGCGGCGGCGTGGTGGCACGGACTCACCAGCGGCCTCGTCCGGTTCGCGACCGACGCCTGGTGGTGGCTGACCACCCTGCCGAAACGGCTGGCCCGGCGTTACGGCGGGCCGAACGTGGCGGCCGCGAGCGGGCTGATCCTCGCGGCGATCCTCGGGGTGGCCGTCTTCGTCGTCAGCGTCGTCGCACATCCAGGCCTGCCGCAGTCGTCGCGGGGGTCCACCGCCGCCGAGCTGCCCGTACCGGCTCCGGCGGAGCCTCCGCTCCTCGCGACCACGGCACCTCAGCCGACCCCGGACACGAGTCCAACGCCGCTGCCGACCGCCTCCGAGCTGACCAGTCCCACGCCGAAGGCGCATGCCTCGCCGGTCGGCGCGCCCGAGGCCGTCTCCATCACCCCGGATCCGGCCGGCTCCTCGTATGTGGCGGGCGGCAAAACCAAACTGCCACTCGTGTTCAGCCGTACCGAATCCGGCCGGCGCGCGGAGAGCTTGACGCTGGCCGACCGCTCCGCCCGGCGTATCCCTCAAAGAAGCTGGACCTTCACGATGACCTTGCCCACCGGGGTGACGCTCGCGGGCCGTGACGCGGGCGACGGCTGGACCTGCCGCGGCGGGTCGACCGTGACCTGTGCGCGGGCCGAGCCCGGCGCGCGGACGGTGGCCAAGGTGCCGATCGCCATCGGACCGCAGGTGACGGGATTCCAGCCGGTCGTGCTGCGCTTCGCTGGGCGATCCATGCGATTCCGGCTGCCGATCGCGCCGGCCGGCACGGTGACCGCCTTCGCCGGTACCGGCCGGCTCCGCACGACCCTCGGCGGGAACGCCCTGCTCAGCTGCCTGCCCCGACCGGCCTGCCTGGCCTCGGACAACAACGCGCTGACCATGGTCCCGCTGTTGCCGTCGGCGACCGAACCCGGGCCGCCCTACGGCCTGTTCGCGCCGGGCGGCCCGACCACTCCGGACGGGCAGCTCGCCGAGCTGGCCGGGGACAAGGTCGCCAGCGGCGCGTCGGTGGACGTGCCCCGGGGCGCCCGCGTGCGCTGGGCCGGGCTGGTCGTGGGCGGGTCGACGGCGGTGCCGGACCTGGTGGCGCTGCACGGGCCGAACGCCGGCTGGCATCCGGTGAAGCTGGTGCGATCCGCCGGCCAGGGGTACGCGGACGTGACCCGGCTGCTCCAGGGCGACGGCGGCGGCTCGTGGTGGGTGGCCGCGGCCGCCGCCGGTCTGCCCGCCGGAGCGGGGGCGTACGCGGGCTGGAGCATCGCCGTCGTCTACGAGCAGGCGAAGGCGCCGCTGACCGAGGTGGCGGTCCAGCTCGGGCCGGCGAACCTCAACCAGCCTGATTCCCACGTGACCGTCCGAGTGCTCGACGGCGCCAAGGTGGAGGTCGGCCTCGCGTTGTGGGATGGCGACCGCGGACTGACCGGCGACACCTTGCTGATCGGCCGTCGTCCGGTGGGCGAGGCCGGCAACCTGGCCCGAGGGGACAGCGCCAGCGCCCGCGCGGTCGTCTGCGCGACCGGCGGAACCTGCGTCTGGCGTACGCCGGGCGTGGACGTCCTGCGGTTCGAAGGACGCGCCGACGGCGGCTCGATCACCCTGCGCTCCGGCGGAGACCCCCTCGTCCTCGGACTCCTCGTGTACGCCCAGCAGATCGACTCCCGGTAGTCTGAGCCCGTGTTCCGATCGCTCTACAACCGCTTCCGCCACCTGATCCACGAACTGGGCAAGTTCGGGGTGGTCGGCGGTACGGCGTTCGTCATCGACACGGCGGTCTACAGCGCGCTGCTGGCGGCCGACGTCGAGACCACCGTCGCGAAGATCATCGCCACCGTGATCTCGGCGACCTGCGCCTTCATCGGCAACCGGTTCTGGACCTGGCGGGACCGCCCGCGCTCGGCCCTGCACCGGGAGTACGTCCTCTACTTCACGTTCAACCTGATCGGGCTGGGCATCACCCTCGCGGTGCTGGGCTTCAGCCACTACGTACTGGGCTCGATCTGGCCGGCCTTCCAGACCGACTTCGCCGACGTGATCTCCGCGCAGATCGTCGGCAACGCCCTGGCCACGATCTTCCGGTTCTGGACGTACCGCCGGTTCGTCTTCGCCCCCTCCAGCTAGTTCCGCGACTTTCGTGGATTCGCCCGGTTCCGCGGGTGCTGCGGGTTCCCGCGGGTTCGGCGGGTTCCGTGCGGGGCGGGTGACGGATCGATGATGCTGGCTGTGTTTCCGCTGTGTGTTGTGTAACGATCCCGGTGATTTGCCCCCCACACTCGGCCGATCGGTCGTCGGTTCGAGCAGCCATCCCCTAATGTGGGTGGGTGCGTCTTGTCCGCTTCCTGCCTGAACGATTCCAGCAGCTCGCCCATGAGGCCCTGAAGTTCGGCCTGGTCGGCATCCTCAACACGCTGATCAATCTCGCCGTCTTCAACGCCCTCCTGGTCGGCATCCACGACGTCGGGCGGGTCAAGGCCAACTTCGTGGCGACCGCGGTCGCCACGGTCTTCGCGTACCTGATGAGCCGGTATTGGACCTTCCGTGACCGGCCCAGCGATCACTCCACGTCCCGCGAGTTCGCGCTCTTCGTGATCTTCAACGTGATCGGGCTCGGCATCGAGTCGGCGCTCATCGGGGCCACCGTCTACATCCTGGGCACGAACAGCATCCTCGCGGTCAACATCGCCAAGGTGCTCGGCCTGGGAATCGGAACCGTCTTCCGGTTCTGGGCATACCGGACGTTCGTCTTCCGGGGCGGCTCGACCGTCTCCTCCGACGACGTCGCCGAGAGCGAGGCGCTGGCGGCCGCCGTGGCCACCACCGGCACGCTGGGCGTCGAGGCCACCCTCGAGGAGATCGAGGCGGCGTACTCCGACGGGCTGCTCACCGAGGAGCAGTTCACCGAGCTGACCGCGTCCGCCTCGCGGCGCTAGCGTTCGCGCCGGTCCGCCTGGGTCCGCTGCGCGGGCTATACGCAAGATCAGGGTCATTTCCACGTCGTTATGGCGACATGGAAATGACCCTGATCTTGTTGGAGCGATCTTGGGTGCGGGCTACTTCGCCCGCGGGCTACTTCGCCGGAGCGGCGGGCCGCTCGTCGTCGTCGAAGCTGTGCGAGTCCCGGTCCGCCTCGACGATCTCGTAGAGCGCCGTCTGGACCCGCTCGACGTGCGGGATGTCACTGAGCACCGACTGACCCCGCTCGCCGGCCGACTCGATGGTGAGCGTGCCGCAGCCGAGCAGCCGCTCGATGAAGGTCTGCCCCATGGAGTGGTCGTTGATCCGGTTGACCGGGATGTCGCGCCGGTTGCGCGAGAAGACGCCGGTCTGCAGGAGCACGCGCTCGTTGGTGAAGACGTAGTGCGTCGTCTTCCAGACGAGGTACGGCCACAGGGCCAGCCACACGATGGCGACCAGCGCCAGGGCGCCGACCACGATGAGCCCGATCTGGTTGATGAAGATCCCGGCCAGGATGGTCGCGGCGATGGCCACGAGGGTCACGAAGACCGGCCGGATCAGCGCTTTCCAGTGCGGGTGCAAATGCATGACGACGCGCTCGTCTCCGCTGAGCACGTCCTCGGGGAATGCCACGACTAACCTCCTGATG
>JABFYB010000007.1 GCA_013361475.1 Hamadaea sp. | reverse complement strand
GAACTCCTCCTCACCCTCGACGAAGACGACGACGCCCACCGGCAGCCGGTCGTCGGCGGTGCCGGAGCCGAACGCCCGCAGCGCCGCGACGTGCGCCAGGACGCCGGCCTTGTCGTCGGCGCAGCCCCGGCCGTAGAGGCGTCCGTCCCGCTCGACCGGCTCGAACGGGTCGCTCTCCCAGAGCGCCAGGTCGCCGACGGGCTGGACGTCGTGGTGCGCGTACAGCAGGACGGTCGGTGCGCCGGGCGGGGCCGGCTTGACGCCGATCACGGCCGGGTGCCCGTCGCCGATCCGGGCGATCTGGGTGTCCAGGCCGCAGCCGCGCAGCAGCTCCGCGACCGCCTCGGCGGAGCGCTCGAGCGGGGTGAAGTCGAATCCGTCGAAGGCGATGCCCGGGATGCGGGCCAGCCGTTCCAGGTCCGCGCGAACGCCGGGAAGCTCGCGCTCCACGGCCGCGCGCAGCTCCTCGACGCTGAGGGTGGGTGTGGTCATGGCCTTGATCCTAACGACCCGTCAGATCGTGATCAGGACATCCACCAGGTCGGCGGTCCGGTCCGCGGCGAAGTGCCCGGCCTCGCGGTCCTTCCAGACCCGGAGGAACGGCATCGCCTCCGCCGGGTCCCGGGCTCGCAATCGCTCCCAGGCCAAATCATCTGGTACGCCGAGGAAAACCGTCAGGTCGGCGAGCTGCCGCATGGCGGCGCGCCCGGTCGAGACGCCTTCGACGATCACGACGTCGACCGGATGCACGACGGTTACCTCGTCGACGAAGCGCTCGTCGATCCAGTCGTACCGGTGGTAGCGGCCTGGTTCCCCGTGTCCGAGCGGGAGGAGCACCTCCTGCTCCAGCCGGTCCCAGAAAGTGAACTGGTCGTCCCACCCGTCGAGCAGGTCGTCGGTATGCACGACGTCGACCGAGGCGCCCCGTTCGAGCAGGGCAGTGCCCAACTCCCCGGCGAACGTCGTCTTGCCAGCGCCGCTCTGCCCGTCGATCGCCACGATCCGCGTACGCCCCGCCCGTGGCTCCTTGGCCAGGATCTCGTCGGCGACCTCGGCGGCGGTCTCCCGCTGGAGGCGGCGTACGTCGCTCACTGAGTGGCTCCGGGGGCCAGCAGGGGCAGGCCGGCGGGCGGACCCTGCTCGATCAACCGCCAGAGCGCCTCGGTGTCGAGGTGCTCCTCGACCAGGTCGCCGAGGCGGTCCACGGTCGCCTGCCGGACCGCCGCGAACTCGGTGTCCGGGGCGGGCTCGAAGCCGTCCCGTCCGGCGAGGTCGGCCGCCAGCCGCAGGAAGCGCCGGCGGAACTCGTCCGACTCGAACGCGCCGTGCCAATGCGTACCGAAGACTGAGCCGCTGCTGACTCCGTCATCCCCGACGAACGGCGTGAGCTGCCGCCCGATCCGGCTGATCCGGCCGTGGTGAATCTCGTAGCCGCGTACCTCGGTGTCGAGCGCCGTGCCGACCGGACGCCCCAAAACCTTGTCCGGCGCGAATTCCACGTCCACGTCGAGCAGGCCGAGCCCGGTGACCTCCCCCGCCCGGCTCTCGACGTCGTCCCGAATGCTCCGGGCGAGCATCTGGTAACCGCCGCAGATGCCGAGCACCGGGCGCCCGGCGGCGGCGTGGGCTCCGATGGCGTCGGCGAGCCCGGTTTCCCGCAGCCAGGCGAGGTCGGCGACGGTGGACTTCGAGCCGGGCACCACGACGAGATCGGCCGCGGCGACCTCGGCCGGTTCGGCGGTGAACCGGACGGCGACGCCCGGCTCCACCGCCAGCGCCTCGGCGTCGGTGGCATTGGAGACCCGAGGCAGCCGCACGACCGCTACTCGCAGCCAATGCTCCCCGCGCGGCGCTGCCGGCCGCCCCAGCACCCGCCCGTACGCGAGTGAGTCCTCGGCGTCCAACCAGAGGTCCAGGTCGAACGGCAGCGTGCCGAGCACCGGCCGTCCGGTGAGCTGTTCCAGCGTCCGCAGCCCCGGCGCGAGCAGGTCGAGCGAGCCCCGGAACTTGTTCACGATGAATCCGGCGAGCAATGCCTGATCGGCCGCGTCCAGCAGAGCGAGCGTGCCGAAGAACGAGGCGAAGACGCCACCGCGGTCGATGTCGCCGACGAC
>JABFYB010000318.1 GCA_013361475.1 Hamadaea sp. | reverse complement strand
TCCGCCGTTAGCGGCAGATCAGGGTTCTCGGTCGAATCTTGGCGCATGATTCGACCGAGATCCGTGATCCAGTGCCTACGGGGTCCGCCTACGGGGTCCCGCCTACACGGCAGTGCCAGCGCCCCGGCGGCGGGGCGGGCGACAGCGCTTACAGGTACTGGCCGGTGCCCCGGGCGTCGCCCGTGGGCGGCTGCTGGCCGGTGCCCGGCGTGAGCGTGAGGCCCGGCGGCAGCGCCCGCATCTGCTGCTGCCCGCCACGCATCTGCTCCAGTTGCATGCGGGCGGCCATCTGCTGGGCGACCAGCGCCGCCTGGATGCCGTGGAAGAGCCCTTCCAGCCAGCCGACCAGCTGCGCCTGGGCGATCCGGAGTTCCGCCTCGCTCGGCGTCGCGTCCCCCTCGAACGGCAGCGAGAGCCGCTCCAGTTCGTCGCGCAGTTCCGGGGCGAGCCCGTCCTCCAGCTCGACGATCGACCGCCGGTGGATCTCCTTGAGCCGGTGCCGGCCCGCCTCGTCGAGCGGCGCCGCCCGGACCTCCTCGAGCAGCTGCTTGATCATGCTGCCGATGCGCATCACCTTCGCGGGCTGCTCCACCAGGCGCGCCGGATCCTCCTCGGCCGGCTGACCCTCGCCCTGGGGCACCTCGACCGTGCCCACCGGACGCCCGTCCGGCCCGACGACGACGACCGTCGCCCGGTCGTCGTTACGGTCTTCTGCCCGTTCCTCAGCCATGAATCCTCCGCGCTCCGCCACCCGACCCCCCATGCCTATCACATCGCCGGACGCGTCGTCCGGGGGCGTATCGAGCCGCTCTCGATAACAGTTCAATGATCAAGCATTGACCTAGTGGCATTTGACCGGTAGAACGCCGAAGTGGACTTTGCTCGCCGGGTCCTTGGGGGGCACCGCTTGGAGGACATGTGAGTGAGATCGGCAATCCGCTAGTCCCACGGCGCAGCGCCCTGCGAGCCCTCGGCGGCCTGGCGCTCGGCGGGCTGACCGCGAGCGCGTTGAGCGCCTGCGACAGCGCCGGTTCGGCGAGCGGCCCCACCGGGACGGTCTCGATCGGACTGCTGATCCCGCAGACCGACGAGCTGAAGGCGATCGGCTCGGACATCTACGACGGGTTCAAGCTCTACACCGATCTCAACCAGCCGTTCGGCACCTACGACATCTCGATCGTGCAGGCGGAGGAGCGGGACAAGCCCGCCGACAGCAAGGCCGCCGTCGAGAACCTCATCAAGCAGGGTGTCTCCGCGATCGCCGGGGTGGCGCAGCCGGAGACGCTGCTCGCCATCCGCGACACCGTGGAAAACGCGCACATTCCGCTGATCAGCGCGCACCAGAACCCGGCCTCGCTGCAGAGCGTACTGTGGATCTGGAGTTCGTCCTATGTGGGCAAGGAGCCGGGCGTCGCGCTCGGCCGCTACCTGCAGGCGACCGGGGCGAGCGTCGCGGTCGTCGGCTCCGCCGACCTTGTCAGCACCGACGCCGTCACCGGCTTCCACGAGGGCTACGCCAAGGCGATCGCCAAGGACCGCGTCTTCAAGACCAGCACGCAGAGCGTCGGCTCGATCGCGGCGGCCATCGAAGGCCTGGACCCGGACGCGGTGTTCTGCGCGCTGACGGGGGCGACCGCGTTCAATTTCATCAAGGCGCTGCGTGCGGCCGGGGTCAAAGCGGAGTTGTACGCCCCGGGCGACCTCACGGAGGGCTCGGCGTTGGACAGCGCGATCAGCAGCCTCGGTGAGAAGACGGCGACGGGCATCTTCACGGCGATGAACTACTCGGCCGACCTCTCGAACGCGAGCAACCAGCTCTTCGCGTCCCGTTTCCGCGGGACCGTCCGCCGGACCCCCTCGGCGTACGCCGTCGCCGGATGGGACGCCGCGCAGGCGCTCGACAAGGCGATCCGCGCATGTGGCGACGCCCAGCCGTCGCGCGACCTGATCAACGCGAAGCTGGGCGGGTTGGGCCAGATCACCAGTCCCCGGGGCACGATCGCCTTCAACCAGACGCGTACGCCGTTGCAGAAGTGGTATCTGCGCCGGGTGATGAAGGACGGCCCGAAGCTGGCGAACGTGACCGTCCGGAGCCTGGCGACGCTGGGCTGACCA
>JABFYB010000071.1 GCA_013361475.1 Hamadaea sp. | reverse complement strand
GCCTGGCCGCGTGCCCGGCGCACCATCCTGGTCTCCGACTTCGTGTCGTTCCTCGCCGCCGCGGTGCTGTTCATCGTCACCGTCGGCAAGGTCCAGGGCTTCGCGTTCACGCTCGGTCTGACCACCCTGCTCGACGTGGTCGTCGTCTTCCTGTTCACCAAGCCGCTGCTCACGCTACTGGCCCGCACCAAGTTCTTCGGGAACGGCCACCCCTGGTCCGGCCTCGACCCCAAGCGACTGGGGGCCCAGCCGCCGCTGCGCCGCACCCGCCGTCCCGCCCGCCCCGCCGCAGGCCCTGTCGACCCGAAGGAGGCGTGAGATGTCGAAGCTCGGCAACCTCGGCGCCCGACTGCACCGTGGCGAGGTCGGCTACGACTTCGTCGGCAACCGCAAGATCTGGTACGGCATCTCGATCCTGATCACCATCACGGCCATCGTCGGCCTGGCGGTGCGCGGCCTGAACATGGGCATCGAGTTCCAGGGCGGAGCGGTCTTCAACACTCCGAAGACCAGCGTCTCGGTGGCGCAGGCCCAGGAGTACGCGGAAGAGGCGTCCGGCCACGACGCGATCGTCCAGAAGCTCGGCAGCGGCGACAAGGCCACGCTGCGCATCCAGGTCGCGGGCATCGACACCAGCAAGGCCGACCAGGTCTCGGCGGAGCTGGCCGACAAGCTGGGCGTCGCGGAGAAGGACGTCACCGGCGAGCTGGTCGGCCCCAGCTGGGGTGAGCAGATCGCCACCAAGGCCTGGCAAGGTCTCGTGATCTTCCTGGTCCTCGTGGTGATCTATCTGGCGATCGCCTTCGAGTGGCGCATGGCGCTCGCCGCGTTCGTCGCCCTGATCCACGACATCACCATCACGGTCGGCATCTACGCCCTCGTCGGCTTCGAGGTCACGCCGGGCACGGTGATCGGTCTGCTGACGATCCTCGGTTACTCGCTCTACGACACGGTCGTCGTCTTCGACAGCCTCAAGGAGCAGACGAAGGACATCACCAAGCAGACCCGCTGGACGTACAGCGACATCGCCAACCGCTCGATCAACAGCACCCTGGTCCGCTCCATCAACACCACGGTGGTCGCGCTGCTGCCGGTGGCCGGCCTGCTGTTCATCGGTGGCGGCTTCCTCGGCGCCGGCATGCTCAACGACATCTCGCTGTCGCTGTTCGTCGGTCTCGCGGCCGGCGCGTACTCCTCGATCTTCATCGCCACGCCGCTCGTCGCCGACCTCAAGGAGCGCGAGCCGCAGATGAAGGCCCTGAAGAAGCGCGTGCTCGCCAAGCGTGCCCAGGCCGCCACACCGGCCGGGTCCGCGGACACCGAGGCCACCGACGACGCCTTCGACGACGAGCCGGAGGACGCCGCCCCCGCGGTCGTCGGCCCGCGCAACCAGCCCGCGTCCCGTGGCCGGGGCCGTGGCCGACCCTCCGGGAAGCGCCGATGACCGAGGTCAAGGAGCTCCTGCTCAGCCGTATCCGCGATGTGGCGGACTACCCGGAGCCGGGTGTGATGTTCAAGGACATCACCCCGCTCCTGGCGGACCCGGCGGCGTTCACGGCGCTCACCGACGCGCTGGCCGAGATCGCCGGGAACACCGGCGCCACGAAGATCGTCGGCCTGGAGGCCCGCGGCTTCATCCTCGGCGCCCCGGTCGCCGTCCGCGCGGGCATCGGCTTCATCCCCGTACGCAAGGCGGGCAAGCTCCCCGGAGCGACCCTCAGCCAGGCGTACGACCTGGAGTACGGCTCCGCCGAGATCGAGGTGCACGCCGAGGACCTGACCGCCGGTGACCGCGTCCTGGTCATCGACGACGTCCTGGCGACGGGCGGCACCGCCGAGGCCTCGATCCAGCTGATCCGCCGGGCCGGCGCCGATGTGGCCGGTCTGGCCGTCCTGATGGAGCTGGGCTTCCTCGGCGGCCGCGCCCGCCTGGAGCCGGCCCTCAGCGGAGCCCCGCTGGAGTCGCTGCTCACGGTCTGAGCTCACGGTCCGAGCCGGGGCCGCTCCACGCGAGGCACCGACCTCGCGCAGGGCACCCCATCGCAGCACCCGATGCCGCGCGTCTGTACATCAGGCGCGCGGCATCCGTGCGTAGCGGCCGCGGACGGCGCACTACCGC
>JABFYB010000164.1 GCA_013361475.1 Hamadaea sp. | reverse complement strand
GCGTTCATCCGCTCCGACACAGTGAGCCGGGCGGCGTTGTCGCAGCCGATGCACGGAACGGCAGTTCCCCAGGCCGCACAGGAACGGCATCGGCGGAGGACGATCGGCGGGCACGCGAAGGCGACCACCCAGGTGGTGAGCACAGAAATACCCCAGTTCAGTGAGAGGTCCGCAGCAGGAAGGAGCGCGACGCACGCGGCGTCACGCGAGAAGACAGCGCTTGGGAGGTCTCACAGGTGGTACAACGGCTCGTCCTTGTCTAGATCATCGACTCCAGTGCACGGTAATGACGCACAGCGACGCCGGTCCACCGGTTTTCCCGGATCGACGCACCACGCCTTGACAGATGTCGATGTTAGCGCGAACATTGCTGCCGCGCCCTTTCTGGACACCTTCCCCCTGAACGTGGGCGATCCCGGACAGCGCTGTCGGTCGCTGCGCTCCTGGCAAGGCTGGAGGCACCAATGATCGGCATACCCGCGTCCCGACGGTGGCGATTCCGCGCCGTCTCGACTGTTCTGGCCAGCGCACTCGCAGTCATGGGATTGTTCATCGTCGTACGGCAGCCGGCGGAAGCGGCGAGCATCGACACGTCGGCGTGGTATCGGCTGACGGCTCGGCACAGCGGAAAGGCAGTGGACGTCGCCGGTTCCTCGACGGCCGACGGCGCCGGGATCATCCAGCAGACGGTCAATTCCGCCAGCTTGAGCCAGCAGTTCCAGTTCGTCGACTCCGGCAGCGGCTTCTACCGGCTGCGCGCGCGGCACAGCGGCAAGGTGGTCGACGTGTCCAATCGGTCCACCGCGGACGGTGCCGCCGTCATCCAGTGGACCGACCTCAACGGCACGAACCAGCAGTGGTCGGTCGTCGACACCGACAGCGGCTACGTCAAGCTGATCAACCGCAACAGCGGCAAGGCCCTCGACGTGAACGCCCGATCGACGGCCGACGGCGCGAATCTCGTGCAGTGGACCGACAACGGCGGCACGAACCAGCAGTTCCTACTGACCAAACTGGGTGGCTCGACGCCGACCGCGACCCCCACGGTCACCGGTAAGCCGACCACCCCGCCGGCCTCCTATCCCAATCCTGGGACGGTCACCGGCAGCACCGGTACGCACGACCCCAGCGTGGTGAAGGGACCGAACGGCACCTACGTTCTGGCCGCCACCGGCAACAACCTGTCGCTCAAGACGTCGACCGACCGCACCGCCTGGTCCAACGCCGGCGTGGTGTGGCCCAACGGCGCGTCCTGGACGACCGCGTACACCGGCGGCAGCGCCAATCTGTGGGCGCCGGACATCTCCTTCCGCAACGGCCGGTTCTACCTCTACTACGCCGCCTCGACGTTCGGGTCTCAGCACTCGGCGATCTTCCTGGCCACCAGCCCCACCGGGCTGCAGGGCTCCTGGACCAACCAGGGCTTGATCATCGAAAGCAGCAGCGCCGTCACCTACAACGCGATCGACCCCAACCTCGTCGTGGACGACGCCGGTCAATGGTGGTTGACGTTCGGATCGTTCTGGAGCGGCATCAAGATGATCCGGCTGGACTCCGCCACCGGTAAGCGCTCGACCACCGACACCGCGGTCCGTGCCCTGGCTACGCGTACCACCGCGAGCGGTGCGGTCGAAGCGCCGTTCCTCTTCAAACACGGCGGCTACTACTACCTCTGGGTCTCGTTCGACCTGTGCTGTCAGGGCGCGTCCAGCACCTACCGCGTCATGGTCGGCCGGTCGACGTCGATCACCGGCCCGTTCGCCGACCGTGCGGGAACCCCGATGACCTCCGGCGGCGGCACGCAGGTCCTGGCCGGGCACGGCTCGATCCACGGCCCCGGCCACCAGGCGGTCATCGCCGACGCCGACGGCGACGCGCTCTTCTACCACTACTACGCGGACAGTGGCGCGTCGTACCTCGGCATCAACCGCATCGGCTACGACTCAACCGGCTGGCCGTTCGTGTACTGACCGCGATGTGAAAAGGGGTGCGAAGGCGCTGACGCCTTCGCACCCCTTTCGGTCACTTGATGCCGTAGGCGTTGAGCACCGTCTGTTCGATGGTGTTGCCGTCGGTGTCGGACGCTGTCGCCTTGATGCTGACCGTGCCACCGGTGCGGCTCGGCAGGACGTAACTCGCGGTGAAGTCGCCGCCGCCCTTGGCCGCGACCTTCACCTGCTGCCAGGTGGTCCCGCCGTCCAGGCTGATCGACAGCTCCAGGCTCGCGATGGGCGCGCTGTGGACGCCCTGGTGGTACGCGGTGAGCTTCAGTTCGCGCTTACCGCCGCCGGTGACCGCACCGGTCGCGTCGAGCCCGGCGTCGTATCGCAGGAACAGCAGCGGCTCGGAGCGGCAGAGGACGCCGATCCCCTGCGGGCACCAGGTTCCTTGCTGCCGGGCCTCCGTGGTCGGCGCCGACGAGGTGAAGCCCCACTTGGTCGTGGTGGCTCCGCCGTTGCTGGAGCCGGTCAGCTCGTAGCGTTTCGCCTCCGCGGGCAGGTCGTAGACGGCTCCCCAGAGGAAGTCCGTGCCTTGCGCCAGTTCCTGCCCGTCGGCGTACATGTGCAGGTTCTCCGGAGCGAAGATGTACGCGCCGTTGACGATGCTCGGGCTCGCCCCGGTGACCAGGTGCAGGAGTGGATAGAAGGTGTCGCCCTGCCGGCAGAACGAGCAGATGGTGACGGTCGTGTAGAAGTCGTCGCCGTCGAAGTCGCCCGGCCGGGCTTCGAAGACCTTGGACGACAGCTCGGGCGCGCCGGGCACCAGCGGTCCGGTCCCCCATTGCTGGGAGCGGATCGGGCCGGCCCGGTCGACCACCTCCACGGTGCCACGGTTCGACCAGTCTCGCTGGACTCGGACGAGGTCCGGTGCGACCGGTCCCTGGTAGGTGGTGTAGCGGACGCCCTCGGTGAGGCCGACCAGCATGACGCCGCCCGTCACGTGCTCGTTCTTGCGGAAGGCCGAGAAGGTCATCGGGTCGGGTTCGGTCGGCGTCCCGGCCAGCGTCGTCTGCACCTCGGCGAGCTGGCTGTCGGTGAGCTTGGTGTGCAGCGAGGCGGGGATCTGCCCTTCCTGGTAGAGGTGCAGGTTGTAGATGTACGGGCTGATCGGCGACGACCCGGTGATCTCGATCTTGACGGTGTCCGTACGCATCATCGCGAGCAACTGTTGCGCCTCGGCGTGCGTGACCGCCGCGTACGGGAGTTCGGGCCGGCCCTGCGACGGCTGCGTCCACCAGGCCGGCAGGATCGGCAGGTAGTTGCACACCATCGTCGGCCACGGCCCGTTGCTGGCGACCGGGTCGACCAGCACTCCGACCGCGCCGGCCGCCTTCGCCCGGTCGAGCGCGGGCGTGCCGATGTCGCAGATCCCGCCGAGCTTGTCGTCGTCGATCTGCAGCATCACGAGCTTGCCGCGCGCGTCGATCTTGGCCAGGTCTTCGGCCCGGCCGAGGCCGCCGTCGACCAGTTCGACGGTCTGCCGCCCGGTGAAGTGGGCGAACGACTGGCTCGCCTGAAGGATGTTGCCCGCCTGAATCGCGGCGAGCGGCCGCTTGGTGGGCTTGACGACCTTCATGCGGACGAAGGGCTCGCCGAGCACCCAGTTCTGGCCCAGGTGGAAGCTGCCCACCGTGATCGGGGCGCTGGGCACCGCCCAGTAGTTGGCGTGCCCGTACATGGTGAACACCATCGAGACACCGCCGACGCCGTTGGCGAAGCTGCGGTAGGTCAGCAGGGTGCCGTTGTAGGTCTCGTTCGGGCGCGGGGTCTCGACGGTCAGCTGCTGGGCCACATCGCCGTCGGTCTGGAGGGTGATGTCGCGGTCGACGGTGAACTCCGGCACCTCGACGTTGAAGATCTGGTCGACGCCCGCGAGACGGAAGGTCATGAGCCCGCCGCCCTCGTAGACGCCGGCCGGCACCCGGAAGGTCGCCTCATAGCCCGTGCAGGGGTCGACCGCCACGCAGCGCAGGCCCTGCAACGCGTACGGCGTCCCCACGGCCGACCCGCCGACCTGCGCCAAGGTGGGCTCGGCGAACAGGCACATCGTGGCGACCATGGCGCCGCACAGCTGCGGGTCCGCGCCGCTGGGCGCGTTGATGATCCAGGTGACGTCGAACTCCGGCTGGCCGGTGTCGGTCTGCGGCGCCATCACCGGGGAACGGTGGCCGGTCGGCCAGAGGCCCAACACGCCGTGCGCCAGCTGAGGCGTGACACCGCGTACCAGATAGTCGGTGAGGTCTCCGGCGGAGCCGGAAGGCGTGACGGCGGCCCAGAACTGGGCGGCCTGGCCGGGGTCGACGCGCAGGTCGACGGTGCCGGTGTCCTGATGCGTCGCGGCGATGGACGATCCGGGCAGGACGGACGCGGCTTGCGTCAGCGCCGCGACGTCCAGGCCGGGGCCGAACTTGACCGTCATCGGCAACGACGTGTCGCCGGATCGTTTCGCCAGCCAGAGGACGTCGAAGGTGTTGCGGTCGACCACACCGGCCTTGACCAGGCCGCCGGCGTCGGCCGGGAGGGCGATGACGCTGGTGGTCTTCGAGTCCGCGCCGAACTTCGCCCGGACGTCGACGGCGGGAATCGTGCCGTCGGCGCGCTGAGCCGCTGTGGCGGTGACGGTGTAGCGGCCGCCGGTCTGCTGCAGGGTGACCTTGTCCCCGGTGATCAGGGTGGTCGTGTAGGTGGTCGCGGTCAGGCCCGGCATCGACAGTCCACTGTCGCCGGTCGCCGACGTGGTGGCGGTGGTGGTCAGGTCCGTGGCCGGGTCCGCGAGGGCGGTGGTTCCGGCGTTGACGGTGAGGAGGACGGTCGCGGAGGCGACCAGAAGTCTGCGGTATGCCCGGATCACGGGGCGGCTCCTTCGTGAGGTGAAGGTCGTCATGTCAGCCACCGGCCCTGGTCAGGGTCCAGTCCTGGGTGACGATCGCGTTCTTGGCCACCGTGACCGTCGCGGTGGCGGCGGCGTAGGTGGCGGCGGTGGCGGTGAGTTCGGTCGGCCCGGTCGCGCTGCTGAACAGCCAGTAGAGGCCGTCGCCGAGGTTGGGGTCGACCGGGGTGGTCACCGTGGTGGCGGACTCCTGCGGGTTGCCGGTACGCGCGACGGTCGCGTACACCGGTGCACCGGTGGTGTCCTTGGCGTATCCGAGGACGAGGCCGCCGTCGGCCAGGACGCAGGCGTGCGTACCGACGAAGACGTTGTCGAGGGCCCACCAGGTGCCGTTGCGGCCCTGGTAGTGGAACCGGAGACGGACGTCGGACCGGTGCGCGGCCTGCGGGAGCGCGACGGTGACGCGGCCGAAGGTGTTGCCGGTGGTCTTCTGCCACACGGTCGTCCACGTCTTGCCGCCGTCGACGCTGACGTCCACGTCGGCCCGCTGGCTGCTGGTGCCGTAGTAGGCGGTGTCGAAGGCGATCTGTGGACTGTCCTGCTGGGACAGATCGAACGCCGGTGAGGTGAGGGTGGTGTCGAAGCGCTTGGCGCCCGCGTACGCCGGGTCGGCGATCGCGAACCGGCCGCCGGCGTCGTTGGGCGCCGTGCGGTAGCCGGGGTTGTCGAAGCGCCACGCGGGCTGGCCGGAGGAGGTCCAGCCGTCCGTGGGGCTGGTCCAGCCGGTGAAGTCCTCGCCGGCCCCGTTCCATCGGTATCCCGGTGCGGTGCAGCTGGACGCGTCGGCGGTCAGCGACACGTCGTAGGTGAGGTCGGCGTCGCCGAGCCGCACCGTGCGGTCGGTGGTGGCGTAGCCGTCGTACTGCGGGAAGACGTGCACCTGGTACGCGGTCGACGCGGGCAGGCGAACGCTGTAGCGGCCGGTGACCGGGTCGGTGAAGATGGGTCCTTCGGTGTAGCCGTCGATGGTGAGCTTGGCGTAGAGCGGCCAGCCGTGGCCGGACCCGTCGGTGACGGTGCCGCTGACCGTTGTGAAGGGCAGGGCGACGAGTTCGACCTTCAGCGTCGTCGTGGCGTCCTGGTTGATCTGGGCGCTGACGCTCGGTTCCTCGTAGCCGTACTTCTTCACGCTGACCGTGTAGGTCCCGATCGGCAGGACTCCGGACAGGAAGGTGCCGTCGGTGGCGGTGCTCAGCTGGCGGTTGACCGGTCCGGTGATGGTGACCCGCGCTCCGGCGATCGGCGTACCGGCCGTGTCGGTGACGGTTCCGCCCACCCGCCCGACCGCGCCGATGGGCGCGGACTTGAGCAGCGCGAGCGCGTCGAGGCGGCCTTGGCCGAAGACGTTGTTGTCGCCGTCGGTTCCGCCGCACTGACTGTCGGGGCTGTCGATGGCGGTGCCGTCGAGCAGGGCACGTGTTTCGTCGATGTCGCCGACCAGCGCCCCGGCCGCCGACCACAGCAGCGCGATCGTTCCGGCGACGTGTGGGGTGGCCATGGACGTCCCGTCCCAGGCCTCGTATCGGTTGCCGGGCAGGCTGGACAGGATCGACGCGCCCGGAGCGGAGATGTCGGGCTTGATCGCGCCGTCCTGACCGGAGCCCCGGGAGGAGAAGTCCGCGATCGCGTTGTTCGCGTCATACGCGCCGACCGAATAGTTGATCACGCGGCTGCCCGGGGAGCCGCTGGTCTGGCAGGCCGGGCCGGAGTTGCCGTTGGCGAAGATGCCGAAGATGCCCGAGGCGGTCCACGCGAGGCTGATGTCCTCCAGGATCGGCTCGTCGCTCGGGGTGGTGGAACCCCACGAGTTGTTGACGATGTTGGGGCGCTTGCTCGCGTCGGGGTTCTGCCCGGCCAGGTCGGTGGGTTCCAGCATCCACTGTCCTGACGCGATCAGCGCTGTGTCGTCCGGGCAGCAGCCGTTGGCGGTGATCCACTTGGCGCCGGGGGCGACGCCGATCTGGTGGCCGGCCCCGTCGTCGCCGACCATCGTGCCCATCGTGTGGGTGCCGTGGCCGTGGCCGTCGCACGGAGTGGCGCCGCAGGTGCCGGCGGCGTCGAACCAGTTGTAGTTGTGGTCGAACGTCCCGTCGCCGTTGGTGCCGCGGTACTGACGCACCAGAGCCGGGTGGTCGTACTGGACGCCGGTGTCGATGCTGGCGATCGTGATGCCCTCACCGTGAACGCCGTACTCGGCCCACACGTCGTCGGCCTGGATGTTGGCCACTCCCCACTCCACGGCGCTCAAGGTGTGCGCGGTCGTGGACGTCGTGACCTTGGGCGGCTCGACCTTGAACGACGGTGACACGGACGCCACTTCGGCTCGGGTCGCCAGTGCCTCGACGAGGGCACGCTTGCCCCCGGTCACCTTGATCGCATTGGTGGCCCAGAAACTCTGATATTTGACGCCGGCTGAGTCGAGCGTTCCGCGGACGGACCGCTGGCTCTCGGCGGCGGTCTGCTTCAACGCGGCGGCGACCGCCGTGCCGCGGGCGTTCCAATCCTTGATCGACGCGGCCTTCGACAGGTCGGCCTTGGCCGCGAAGGCGATCCAGAAGTCGGTGCGGTCCCGGCTTTCCAGCTGCTTGCGGAGGTCAGGCCGGATCTTGTCTTTGGACACGGTGGACGGTGTGCCGGGCGCGGTGGGGCTGGCCGCCGCGGGTGCGGTGACCGTCACCGCCAGCGCGGTCGCCGCCACCGCCAGCAGGACTGCGGCGGATCTCCGCCGGTGGGAGGGGAAGACAGGCATGGGGGTTCCTCATCTTCTTTCGGGGTGGGGGTTCGGGGTGGCCTAGAGCGGCACGTAGTGGTCGTGGGGGTGGCCGTCCGGGTCGCCGCCCGGCCGGGCTCGCGGCTGCTCGTCGGCGGGCCGCGCGGTCGCACGCTCGCGTACGCCGTCCTCCGAAGGCGTCGTCACCTGGTTCTGGTCGTCGTCGTCACGATCTGGCATGCTCTGCATCCTGATCAGGACGGCCGGCGATCGCGATACCTAGAGCTGGTGAAACAACATCAGGGGCCGGTGGTGGATCCCGGTTCGGCCACGACACCGGCCGCGATCGCCTTGGCCGTCAACCCGGTACGCGACCCGGCGCCCAGTTTGCGCATGGCCGACTTCAACTGGCTGGCCACGGTGTGGTGCGAGCGGTGAAGCTGGCGGGCGATCTCCTGGTTCGTGTGGCCCTCAGCGGCCAGCGCGACGACTTCGAGTTCTCGCGGAGACAGATCACTGCCATAGCCGCGGCGACCCCCACGCCAGGTACGCGGCACCGGCTGCCCGTGTTCGCGCAGCGTACGGGCGACTCGGTCCACATCGCCGCTCGCCGGCAGGGCGGCGAACGCGCTCAGCACATCGGTGAGCAGCTCCAGACCGGCCACTTCGGACCCCGCCCGCAGCAGATTCAGCGCCCGGTGTTCCTGCGCCAGTGCGGCCTCATACGGCCGGGGCAGTGCGGCCCAGGCGAGCGCCGTCTGCTCGAACAGGTCCGCTGCGATGGCGTACTCGCCGGCGCTTTCGGCGAGCACGGCACGGCACTCCGCGGCGGCCGCCAACGGCGCGGGCACAGGCCGCTCCGCGAGGCCGGCTTCGAACCGCGCCAGGAGATCCCGGGCCTCCGCCGTGGCCCCGGCAGCCGTCAGCGCCCGTACGCGTGCCGGGACGATCTCGGTCCCCCAGATCCAGATGTCCTTCGCCACGATGATGGCGCAGGCCTCGTCGGAGGACTCCAACGCCTTGTCGGGCTGGTCTTCCCGCAGCCTGATCCGGGTCAGCGCCGCTGCCGCCTCCGCCAGGAACTCCCAGGCGTCGAAGCCGCGCACCGTCTCCATGACGTGTTCAAGTTCCCGCGCGGCGACTGCCGGACGCCCGGACGCCAGGTGCAGCAGGCCGCCGATCAGGGCCGGTTCCAGCCGGCTGACCGGCGGGACGTTCTCGTCCCCGGCCAGCGTGGCGGCGCGCTCGGCGAGCCCGTCCCAGGCGCCGGTCATCCAGTCCAGGTGCAGCTGCGAGCCCAGGATCAGACCTTCGAGCCGCGACTGCTCGTTGTCCTCCGCCAACCGGCGCGCGGCCCCGAGCCATCGGCTCGCCTCGGCGTACCTTCCCCAGCG
>JABFYB010000049.1 GCA_013361475.1 Hamadaea sp. | reverse complement strand
CCCGCCTTCGCCGCCCTGGCCGCCCTTGGAGTCGAACTCGTCCATGATCGCGCCGGTGTCGTCGGCCTTGACCTCGAGCACCGTCTTGAGTTTGAGGAGACCCTGCCGCTCGGTGTCGGAGACGTCCTGGTCGTCGTCGCGGTCGATGATCGCGGAGAGGGCGAGCAGGCCCGGGGTCGACTGGCCGGGGTCGGTCATGCCGAGCTTGAACTTGCCCCAGCTCTTGCCGTAGGAGTTCCAGCCCTTGACGGCGGCCTGGTCGAGGACGGAGCCCCAGTCGACCTTGGCCGACGGCCAGCCCAGCGCCTGCGCCATGGCCTTCGGCATCGCCAGCACGACCGGCGACCGGGCGACGCTGGGCTGCAGGTCGGGCAGGATCGCCTCGGCGTCGCCGGTCTGCGCGCTGCGGAACCACGCGCTCGACTCCGGCACCCACACGTCCGGCTGCTGGCCCAGCTCGCTCGGCCACACGCCGGACAGCGCGTTGGCGACCTTGTTGGAGTCGGCGGGCGTCACGGTGACCTTGCCGCAATGGCCGTCCACGTTGGGGCTCGTGGCCGCCCAGGTCTTGCCGAGCTCCTCGAGCAGGGGCGCGGTGGAGGGCGCCGCGACGATCGTCGCGGTCACCTCACCGGAGCAGCGGTCGGCCAGCAGGTTCTGGTAGCCGTAGACGCCACCTCCGGCGGCGACCGCCACCAGCACGGGCACGAGGATGAACAGCGCGGTGCGGCCGCCGCGGCGAGGGGAGCTGCGGCGGTGCGACCGGACGGCGGCGGAGCGACCGTTCGGCATGTCGGGTGCCTCCGAGGGGGTGGCGGGGCTGAGTAGGTCTCCTTGGGGGTGAGACCCGGCACAGTCTAGGGGGTTACCAGAGGGTTGCGCTGTTCTGGGAGACCATCTTGTGATCACCCGTCACGGGCTGTCAGAGGACGATCACATCCGGGTGCGGATGGCGGAGGAACTCGTGGTGGGAGATGTCCCACCCGTACGCCCCGGTCTGGCCGAAGACCAGCAGGTCACCGACGCGCAACCGGTCGATGCGCACCCCACGGGCGAGCACGTCCCGCGGGGTGCACAGCTCGCCGACGGCGTCCACCTCGACACCGGAGACCTCCGGGCGCTCCCACGGATGCGGCCAGTCGTCGACGCGTACGACGGTGAACGGGTGGCTGTAGCCCCACGCGGCGGGGAGCCGGAAGTGGTGGGTGCCGCCGCGCAGCACCGCGAACCACCGTCCGTGGGTCTGTTTGAGGTCCAGTACTTCGGCGGCGTACCAGCCGGCCGGGGCGGCGAGGAAGCGCCCGGGTTCGAAGGCGAGTTCGACGCCGTCCGGCAGGTCGAGCGCTGACCAGTCCAGCGCCGTCAGATCGAAGCCACGCTCCGGGTCGTCGTAGGAGATGCCGAAGCCGCCGCCGACGTTCACATACCGCAACTCGATGCTCAGCTCCGCCGCCGTACGCCGGGACCAGGCGACCGCGTCGGCGGTGAACTGGGCGTACGCGCCGGCGTCGAGGGAGTTGCTGACGGCGTGCAGGTGGAACCCGCACACCGGCACCCCCAGCGAAGCGGCCAGCGCGGCGACCGAGGCCAGTTGCGTCTCGTCGATGCCGAACGGCGTCGGCGTACCGGTCATGGCGTGTGAGCCGGCCGGTCCGGCGACGGCACGGTTGACGCGCAGGGCGACGCGGGCCGACGGGGGGAGCGGTCCGAGCGCGGCCAGCCGCCGCAGTTCGAGGGCGCTTTCGACGTGCATGGTCAGCTCGGTCGTCCGGGCGGCGTCGAGGGCGGCCGCCAGTTCGGCCGGAGTCTTGGCCGGGCCCCCGAAAGCCAGCCTGCGCGCCGACGCGGAGAGGGCGAGCTGGAGTTCGCCGCCGGAGGCGACTTCCAGGCCGTCGGCCGTCTCGGCGTACGCCTCGACGAGGGCGGGATGCCCGTTGGCCTTCATCGCGTAGTACAGCGTCGCTCCCGGCGGCAAGGCAGCGCGGACGGCTGCGACCCGCGCCTGGGCCACGCCGGTGTCGTAGACGTAGGCGCACACGGGTCGCGCCGACGCAGACGCCGACGTCAGCGCGGCGACGACCTGATCAGGCAGGCTCATGCAGCGGATTCTCCAACGGCACGTAGATGTCGCCGCGGCCCGGGTCGAGCCGCATCCGCACCAGCGCCTTGTGCGGCACCGTCGGAGCGGTCAGGAACGCGTGGTCGGCCTTGGCGGCGTCGGGCAGCGCCGGAGCGAGGTCGTCGTAGATCTCGTCCACGACGCGGCGGATCGCGGCCCACCCGCCGGGCGGGTCTCCGAGGGCGTGGACCACCTCGCCGAGGTGCGCCTGGAACGCCGTGTACGCCACCTTCGCCAGCAGCACGGTGTCGTCGTCGGTGCCGACCACCGAGCCCGGCCAGAGGCCGACGCTCAGCCCGGCCTCGGCCAGCCGTCCGCTGTGGAGCCGCAACCCGGCCAGGTCGCGGAGGATCAGCCGGGTCGGCCGGCCGCCGGTGAAGGTCACCAGGCAGTTCTGCAGGTGCGCCTCCAGGCCCACGCCGTACCGGGTCACCATGCCGAGGACCGGGGTCAGCAGGAGGCGGGCGTACTGCTCGGCGAAGTCCGTCGCGGTCAGCCCCGAGCGTGCCAGCAGCAGCTTCGCGATCGGCTCGCCGGTGATCGGATCGGCCGCCGCCAGCGCGATCGCCGGCACGGGGTGCTCGCCGGACGCCATCGGCGGCAGCGGCTCCCGCAGGATCGCCGACAGGTCACGGCCCGAGCCCAGCGTCGACGCCGCCCCGGCCGGTTCCCGCAGCAGCACCGCCCGGTCGTCGCACTCGGCCAGCAGCGGCGGCAGCACCGACGACAGCAGTGGGCCGTTGCGCGTACTGGCGATCGAGATCGTGCGGCGCGTCGAGGTGATCTGCACGTCCAGCGACACCTTCAGATAGCCGACCGGCGTCCACAGTGTCCGGACCGCGGCGGTCACGCGCGCGGGCAGGCTCGCGCCCAAGACCGGCAGCTGTGGGTACCGCTCCCGCACGACGCCCAGCTGCCACTCGTGCACCGGCTGGGCACGATGCCCGCGCGGCGCGGGCACGTCGAGCCGCTCACCCAGGTCGTCACCGACATGATCATCATTTGGTACGCCGACGAAGCGCACCGTGGTGCCCCGGCTCTCCAGGTCGTGCGCCTCGGCGTCGGTACGCGTCCAGCCCAGCCGGGTGCGGCCGCACGGGTGCAGATTGTGACCCTCGGTGGCCAGCTGCTCCAGGCGTACCACTTGATCGTCGGCGGCTTGACCCTCAATATGCGTGAGCAGGTCCGGCGCTGGCGACGCGCGGACCTGGTCGTCGGCCTCGGCCCGGCGGCGGTACGCGAGCGCGAGCTTGTCGATCGCGTCGTCGAGTTCGGCCCGCAGCGGCGCGGTCACGTCCCCCGGGGCGAGGCCCTCGCGCCGGAGCGCGGCCGTGAGCTTGCCCTCGACGGCGGCGGCCGCGCGGTCCCGGAACTCCGTCATCACACTCCAGCCAGCGGATTGGTCGTGGTCGCCCAGATGTCGGCGACCGGATCGGCGGCCAGCCGCATGGCAGTAGTCGCCTTGATCGGCAAGGTGGTTCCCGCCAACGCCAGCCGATCGCGCGGATCGGGCGCCTGCTCGGCGAGGTCGGCCGCCATCCGCCAGAGCGCCTGGGGATCGGCGCCGTGCCCATGTTCGAGGCGGTCCGCGATCTGGGTGAGCACGACGGCGAACAGCGTCGCGAACGGCTTGGCCCGCAGCTCGTCGAGATCGTCGGTCGGCAGGCTGCCCCGGACGTCGGGCAGGTCCACCCCGGCCTGCCGCAGGCGACCCGGGTGCAGGTGGATGCCGCCGACATCCCGATAGCCCGCCTCGGCGGGCCGGCCGTACGCGAGCCGGATCAGCAGATTCTGGCCGTGCGCCTCCAGCCCGGCGCCCCGGGCCAGCAGCGTCAGCACCGGTGGGATCAGCACGGTCGTCAGATCCCGCCAGAACGCGACCGGATGACCTCCGTAGCCGATCCGCAGGATCTGGTCCAGCACATCCGGCCGGGCGACCGCGGCCAACGGCGTCCAGACGTCACCGGCCTGCGGCAGCGGCGCTCGCCGGACGCTGTACGCCAACATCGGGTGCGGTGCGCCGTCGACCAGCACCGCCCCGGCCGCCACCTCTGGCAGGACGCGGATCGGCAGATCGGCCGCCAACCGGATCAGCAGGTCGCTCACCCGGGGTCCGTTGTGGACGGCGGCGGGGGAGACCTGGCGTACGGCGCTGGTCATCTGCACACCGAGGGCCGTCTTGTAGTGCCGGTCCTTCGCGACCGCGAGCGTGCGCAGCGACATGAGCGGCTGACCCGTCACCCGGTCGACCGGCTTCCCGCCGAGCCGTCGCAGCTCGTCGCCGTAATGCGCGGCCTGCCACGGATGCAGCACCAACCGCGGGGGCGCCCCGGCGCCCGTGGTGAGCCATCGGCTCGGCGGCACCGACCAGATCTGCAGCTCCACCGGCGTCCGGTGCTCCGGGGCGTACGCGAGGACGTCGGCGGTCGACATCCCGAGCCGCGTACGGCAACACGGATGCAGCGGGTGCCCGTCCACGACCGCCTGCTCCATCACCGCCAGCCCACGCGGGTCGCCTTGCAACTCCGCCAGGTCCAGACCGGTCTGCGCCGTCCTGGCCAGGGCCAGGTTCGCGACGCTGTTGCTCAGCTCCCGTTGGAGGTGGACGGTCTCCGGGTTCATCGCGTTGAGCAGCTCGGCCGGGTCGGCGTACGCCGTCGTCCCGCCGTTCACCTGGACGCGAATCCGGACGTCGGGGTCGGCTTCGGCGTACTGGCCGAGGGCCGGGCCAATGGCCATCCGGCCGTCGGCGAGGGTCACCAGCGCGTCGCCGCCGACCGACCTCGTGTCGGCCACCCCGGGGATGGGCTCCCGCCGCAACGCGGTCCACAGTCGACTCAGGATCGCCGCCCGGGCGGCCGGAAGGTGCTCGTCGAATCCGTCCACGAGATCGGGACGGATCTCAAGCAGCGCCCGGCGGGTCTGCTCGGCATCGGGGTGCGTCACGATCACATTGTCATACACCTAGAGTCCTAGGATGCACTACGCGGTGTGACTGTTCCGCGGGTTACTCCACGGCGCCTTCGGCGCCTTTACCAGAAGGAGCGCCTTCGGCGCACCGACCCCAACCCCGCCCTCGCCCTTCGGGCTTTCCGCGCGATCATGAACTAACGGTCGTGATCGCGCGGTGTGTCGTGTCCCGTGCGCCCTGATCGTTCCCCTGCGGGCCTGATCGACTTCTCCGTGGGGGAGGGTCAGCGGAACTGGTCCCAGCCGAGTCGCGCGACGAGGGCGAGCACGACGACGAGCAGCACGATCCGGATGAACTTGGCGCCGCGCTTGAGGGCCAGCCGCGCGCCGAGTTGGGCGCCGGCGATGTTGCATACGGCGAGGATTCCGCCGAGGAGCCAGTCGACGTGGCCGAAGAAGCCGAAGACGGCGAGCGCGCCGAGGTTGGTGCCGGTGTTGAGGATCTTCGCCATGGCGCTGCCGTGGACGAAGTCGGCGCCGATGACGCTGGTGAAGGCGAGGACGAGGAAGGTGCCGGTGCCTGGTCCGATCGCGCCGTCGTAGAAGGCGATGGCGCCGCCGCCGAGGGCGATCATGGCGGCGATGCGGGTGGGGGTGCGTTTGGCGGGGTCGGCGGCGAGGCCGAGGCTGGGCCGGAAGGTGACGAAGAGTGCTACGGCGACGAGTACGCCGAGGATGACGGGCCGGTACGCGCCGGCGGGGACGCTGCCGGCGAAGAGGGCGCCGAGGCCGGAGCTGAGGACGGCGAATCCGGCGGCGGGGCCGGCGACTTTCCAGTCGATGGCGGTGTGGCGGGCGTACGTGTAGGCGGCGGAGGAGGTGCCGGCGATCGCGGTGAGTTTGTTGGTGCCGAGGATCGTGGGCAGGGGGAGGCCGGAGGCCAGCAGCATGGCGGGGAGGACGACGAGGCCGCCTCCGCCGACGATGGCGTCGACGGCTCCGCCGGTGGCTGCGGCGATCATGAGGATGGGGAGTCCGGCGAAGTCCACGGGTGCGGATTGTGGCCGTTCGGAGTTGGGCCGGGCCAGTTCGTGTGATGAGTGGCACTGGCGGGTGGGACTTACCGTGTCAGCCATGTCGATGCGTACGCGGGGGGAGCCGCTTCGGTGGTGGGGGTGGCTGGTCGTGGTCGCTGTGGCGCTGGTGACCGTCGGTTCGGTTGCGCTGGTGTGGTGGTTGCCGGTGCTGGGGTTGCCGCTGTTCGTGGTCGCCGGGGTGGTGGCCGGGGTGGCTTCGGTGGGTGGGCGTCCGGGTCGACGGGTCGGCTTTCTGGTCGGCCCGTCGGGGTTCGGGGTGCCGTTGGGTTGGCGGGCGATCGTTCCGGCGCTGGCCGGGTTGGTGCTTGTCGCCGCGTTTCTGCTCGGCCAGGCCGGGGTGGTGGTGCGGCATGGGGACGACGTCGTCTTGCGGGCGACGTTCGTGGTGTGGCTGTTGATGGGTGGCGCGCTGGCGGCGGTGTGCGTACGGCAGATCGTGGTGGCGGTGCGGCGGTCGGGCGCGGTGACGGTGACGGCGGCGGGGCTGATGTTGCGGCAGCCGTTGGGCACGGTGCTGATTTCGTGGTCGGGGGTGTTGCCGGGGGCGTATCGGGCGGAGGGGTGGTGTCTGGTGTTCGGCCTGTCGGAGCAGCCGCGGTTGTGGGGTGCGCCGACGCACAACTCGGCGGTGCCGGTGCGTCGGGTGGCGGTGGATCCGCGGTTCTTGGCTGAGGTCGTGGATTTCTATGTGCGGCATCCGGAGCGGCGGGCGGCGATCGGGTCGGCGGAGGAGCATCGGCGGTTGTGTGCGGATCTGGCGGCGGTGCAGGGTTCGGGGGGTGTCGTGTGAGGCCGTGGGAGCCGCGGCGGAATGGGTGGCTGCTGTGGCGGCGTTTGTTACTCACCGTTGGGTGCTTTGGTGCGGTGGTGGTCGCGGTGGTGGTGCCGTTCGCTGCGATCGTGCTGTTGTTTCCGGTGGCGCTGGTGCTGCTGGTGGTTTCGCTGGTGGGGCTGATGGCGCAGGATCGGGGTCCCGCTGCGTTCGTGGCGTCGGGGCGGGCGTTCGAGGTTCCGGCTCGGTTATGGGTGTCGATGCTGCCGTTGTTGTGGATGACGTTCGGGTCGGTGCAGGTGGGCCGGGTGTTGCGGCCCGGTCGTGGTGGCGCGTGGGTGGATCGGCTGTCGTTCGGTGATGTGCTGCTTCTGGCGTCGTATGCCGTACTTGTGGGGTTGTGGCTGGTGTTCGCGTTGCGGCGGCGGTCGGTGGCGTTGACGCCGGAGGGGATCACCCGGTGGGGTCCGTTGGGTCGGGTGGAGATTCCGTGGGCGGCTGTCGCGCCGGCGCAGCAGGCTTTGGTGTCGCATTTCCTGGCGCGGTGGCTGCATTTGGCGGTTGCGCCGGGTGGGGTGCGGCGGCGGGGGTTCGTGCCGTACGTCGATGAGCTGCCGCTGCAGGAGCTGGACGTGGACGGCCGGTTCTTGGGGGATGCGATCGAGTTTTATGTGCGGCATCCGGAGCGGCGGGCGGCGATCGGGTCGGCGGAGGAGCATCGGCGGTTGTTCGCCGAGTTGGCCGAGTGGTATGCGGCGGCTCGTCCGGTTGGCGGCCGGGTGGGGCGTTGATCAGCGGCGGGGGCCGTTGCCCATCTTTCGGCGTTGTTCGGCGAAGAACATGCCGGCTGCTCCGACGGCGATGAAGAAGAGCGCGAAGCAGACGACGGCCTTGAACATGGGCGTCAGCCTAGCTCCGCGCTGTGCCTGGTGACCAGGGTGGGTCAGAAGTCGCCTCCGCCGAAGTCTCCGCCACCGAAGTCTCCGCCGTCGAATCCGCCCGCGTCGTAGCCACCGCCGTCGTAGCCGGCGCTCTCGTACCCGGTGTCGGCGTATCCGGGGTCGTAGCCGGTGTCGGTGTATCCGCTGTCGCCGACGTCGCCGCCGGTGTCACCGGTGTCGTAGTAGTTCTCGGTGACGTTTTCGGTGACGTTCACGTCGGGGGTGAGCATGTCGCCGATGACCATGCCGCCGAGGAAGCCGAGGGCGGCTCCGCCCGCGCCGGCGGCGATCATGCCGCCCATGCCGGGGCCGCGGCGGTGTCCGCTGTCGTAGCCGCGGTACTCGTAGCCCCGGTCGTGGCCGCCTCGGTAGCCGCCGTGGTTGCCGGCGGCGGCGTATCCGGGTCCGCCGGGACGGTAGCCGGGCTGCTGCTGGTAGCCGGGTTGGGCGGGTTGCATGAACGCGCCTTGGGGTGCCGCCTGCTGGGGGAGGCGGGCGAGGGCTTCGCGGACCCAGCCGCCGATGATCTCGGTGAGGTCGCCGCTCGCGTCGGTGTGGGCGAGGGTGTGGTGGGTGGGCGGGCTGCCCCAGCCGGCTTCGATCGCGATGTCGAGCGCGTGGGGGTTGGCCGCGAAGTTGAGGCTGAGTTGGGGCAGGTGTGCGCCGGGCCGGCGGGTGTCGGCGGGGGCGTAGAACGTGATCCGCTGGACGACCGGGGCGGGGAGGCCGACTTGCTGGCCGGGGCGCAGGTCGGCGCGGACGAATCGGCAGCCGAGGTTGCCGAGGGCGTCGAGGAGATGGTTGTGCACCGGCAGTGGGGCGATGGTGAGCGGGTCGAGGTCGGTTTTGCCGGAGCCGGTGCGGAGGTCGACCTGCGTGTGTACGCCGAGGGTGATGCCGGGCAGGGGTTGCCCGTAGATGGTGGTGATCGGAGTTTCCCACGGGGTCTGCGTGTTCAGCGGGATCGCGTGGGTGGCGCCGGCCGGGAGGGTGAAGCGGCCGGCGGCGATGATGCGGGCGACTTCGAAGGTGGCGCCGCCGGAGTGGGCGGCGAGGATAAGGGTGATGCCTTCGATTTCGGTGTCGGTGCCGCCGCCCTTGAGGTGGATCTGGCCCTGGAGGGGGCCGCCGGGGGTGGCGGTCGGGGTGGACAGCAC
>JABFYB010000514.1 GCA_013361475.1 Hamadaea sp. | reverse complement strand
GACGGGCGCGCTCGTCGAGAACGAGGGGAACCGGTTCTCGAAGACCACCACGTCGTAGTCGTCGGCCGGGATCTCGGTGAAGTAGTCCGGCTTGGACGGGCACAGCGGACATTCGCTGGTCGGCGGCAGCAGCGGGCGGCCCTGGCGGCTGCTCGCGATCGCGACCCATTCCTCTGTCAGCGGGTCGCGCCGAAGCTGGGTCGGGGCGGGCGGGGCGGCGAGATCCCGCTGGTCCACCGAGGCGCGTACGGCGTCGTCGGCCTCGTCGAAGTAGATCAGCTCCCGGCCGTCGGCCAGGCGGATCGAGGTGTGCTTCATCGTTTCCTTCACATGATCTCGGCGTGCGCGAGAGCTTCCCGGGCATCGTCGGGCAGGTCGTCGTCGGTGACCAAGACCTGCGCCGCGGCCAGGTCGGCGATGGTGGCGATGCCGACGACGTCCCACTTCGAGGAGTCGGCGACCACGACCGTCCGGCGCGCGGAGTCGATCAACGCCCGGTCGGTCTCCGCCTCCAGCAGATTCGGGGTGGTGAACCCGGCCCGCGCACTCATCCCGTGTACGCCCAGGAACAGCAGGTCCACGTGCAGGCTGCGGATCGCCGCGCTCGCGATCGGGCCGACCAGCGCGTCGGAAGGCGTACGCACGCCCCCGGTCAGCACGACCGTCTGATCCGGGCGGCCGGCCCGGTGGAAGAGATCGGCGACCGGAACGGAGTTAGTCACCACGGTCAGCCCTTCGACACCGGTCAGCCGCTGAGCCAGCCGGGCGGTCGTCGTCCCGGCCGACAGCGCGATCGCTATGCCGGGCTGCACCAGCGCGGCAGCCTTGTCCGCGATCGCGTCCTTCTGCCGCTGATGGAGTTCCGCCTTCGCGGCGAACCCGGGCTCCTCGGTGGCCCCCGGCCGCAGCACCGTCGCGCCCCCGTGCACCTTGAGGATCAGCCCGCGATCGGACAACATCTCCAGGTCACGACGGATCGTCATGTCCGAGACGCCGAAGCGGTCCACCAGGTCGGCCACGCGTACGCCGCCGGTCGCGCGGACGGCGTCGAGGATCGCGGCCTGCCGCTGTGCTGCCAGCACTACTTCCCCCAACCCAACACGCTCGCACCCATCCGCACATGTTCCAACATACACCCTCAGGTGTAGATCACGGTTATGCATGCTTCCGAGGCCCTCGGAAGCATGCATAACCGTGATCTGACGGTAGGGAAGGCGGGTGGGGGACGCGGGCGAGGAAGGCCCGGAGGTCAGGGGCGGCGGAGGGCGGCGCCCGCGAGCAGGCGGACGGCGTACGGGGCGTCGTGGCGCAGGTAGCGCGAGGCGAGGCGCCGGGGTTCCTGGGCGAGCCGGTGCGCCCATTCGAGTCCGCTGCGCTGCATCCAGATCGGGGCGCGTTGTTGGTGGCCGGCGATGAAGTTGATCGCCGCGCCGCAGCCGAGGAACCAGGTCGACGGCAGGGCGTCGCGTAGGTCGGTGATCACGCGTTCCTGCCGGGGGAAGCCGAGGCCGACGAAGCAGACGTCCGGGCGGGCGGCGATGACGGCGTCCAGCACCGGGGCGTACTGGTCGGGGTCGGCGTCGAAGCCGAAGGGCGGTGCGGCGCAGCCGGCGATGATGAGCCCGGGGCAGGCGGCGGCCAGTTCGGCGGCGGCCCGGTGCGCCCCGTCGGCGCTCCGCCCGGCGACTCCCACGGCGGAGGCCATGAGCAGCCAGTCGTCGCCCTCCTCCGGCTCGATCCCGGACGGCACCGGGGCACCGCCGAGCAGGTAGACCGATCCGGCGATGTCGCCGATCGCCTGCGAGATGGTCCAGATCAGGCTGGATCCCGCGACCCGTTCGGGCAGCGGGTTCCCCGCGAGCTTGCTCGCCCACACCAACGGCATGCCGTCGGCCACGACGAGGGTCGCGTCGTCGAGGAAGCTGCGTACTTCGGCCGCGATGGGCCGGTCGCTGTCGGCGAGCCGCAGGATGTCGACGTTCGGGGTGACGATCCGGCCGCCTTCGCCCCGGCTCAACGCTTCGACGACGTGTGTGGCGACCTCTTCCTCGGTGATCGCGTCGAATTCCCGGCCGGCCAGTCTCACGCGCTCATTTCCCACGAAATTGGACAATAGCGGGTCAAT
>JABFYB010000271.1 GCA_013361475.1 Hamadaea sp. | reverse complement strand
AGGTTGCCGCCCGCGGCGTTCAGCCCGAGCGCGGTGCCCTTCTTCCGCTCGGGGAAGAAGAAGGAGATGTTGGTCATCGACGAGGCGAAGTTGCCGCCGCCGAGCCCCGCCGTCGCGGCCAGGGTCAGCACCACCCAGTACGCCGGCCGCGCGGTGACCGCGTAGATCATTCCCGAGACCGGGATCAGCAGCAGGAGCGCGCTGATCATCGTCCAGGTACGCCCACCGAACCGCGTCACCGCGAAGGTGTACGGGATGCGCATGAGCGACCCGATGAGGTTCGGCAGGGCGACGAGCCAGAACTTCTGGTTCACCGAGTACGCGAACAGCGCAGGTGGCAGCGCCACCACCACGACGCTCCAGAGCGTCCAGACCGAGAAGCCCAGATGCTCGGCGAAGATCGAGAAGATCAGGTTTCGCCGGGCGACCCGGCGGCCGGTGGACTCCCAGAAGGCGGTGTCCTCGGGGTCCCAGTGCGAGATCACCCGCTGCTGCGATGCAGCCGGTGCCGGTGTGGTGACAGTCGCGGTCATGGTCAGCGAAGTTACGAACGTGTGATTGCCGTGTTGTGCGCTCCGCGTACCCGGGGTGTGAAACCAGGCGCACCACGGCGCCGGGTAGCCTGTGAGACGAGACATACGGCGGCGGCCATTTTGACCCCGCCGTGAGCCAGCAGGTATCGTTGTGCGCTGTTGCGTGCTGAGCCAACCCGACAGATTCACGGTGCTGACCGTCAGGTAGGCTTGTCGTTTGCGTGCCGCGAGAGCCTTTCGGCGCGACATCGCAAGAGCATCGCAAAAGACATGTCCGACGACCAGACAAGGTAAACCTGTGCGTACGTACAGCCCGAAGCCGGGTGAGATCGAGCGTCAGTGGCACGTGATCGACGCTTCTGACGTCGTGCTGGGCCGGCTCGCCACCCACGCCGCCACGCTCCTGCGCGGCAAGCACAAGCCCACTTTCGCGCCGCACGTGGACACCGGTGACTTCGTGATCATCGTGAACGCGGGCAAGGTCGCGCTGACGGGCAACAAGCGCGCGACGAAGGTCGCCTACAGCCACTCGGGCTACCCGGGCGGTCTGAAGCAGGTCGGCTACGACGAGCTGCTCACCAAGCGGCCGGAGAAGGCGATCGAGCTGGCCGTCAAGGGCATGCTCCCGCACAACAAGCTGGGCCGCCAGCTGCTGGGCAAGCTCAAGGTCTACGCGGGCCCCGAGCACCCCCACGCCGCGCAGCAGCCGCAGCCGTTCGAGATCAAGCAGATCGCGCAGTGAGCGCGGGCGAAGGAATCACCATGACCGAGACTTCTGTGCCGACCCCGGCCGCGGTCGCCACGGCTGTGGACGCCGTCGCCCCGGTCGCCGTGAAGGCCCCCCGTGGGGACCGCCCCGTGCAGACCGTCGGCCGCCGCAAGGAGGCCATCGTTCGCGTACGGATCGTGCCGGGCTCCGGCAAGATCACGTGCAACGGGCGTGAGCTGGAGAACTACTTCCCGAGCAAGGTTTCGCAGCAGACCGTGCGCGAGCCGCTCGTCATCGCCGAGAAGGCCGAGGCCTTCGACATCTTCGCCAACCTCCGTGGTGGCGGCATCACCGGTCAGGCCGGCGCGCTGCGTCTGGCCATCGCTCGCGCCCTGTGCGAGCTGGACCTCGAGGACCGCCCGGCGCTGAAGAAGGCCGGCTTCCTGACCCGCGACGCCCGCGTCAAGGAGAGCAAGAAGTACGGTCTCAAGAAGGCCCGCAAGGCGCCTCAGTACTCGAAGCGTTGATGCCGGCTTTATCGCCAGCTTGTTGAGAATGGCCTTCGGGCTTCCGTGGCACCTAGCCCGATGCGCTCGCTGACGACGCGCCTGCACTTGCCAATGGCCGGGGGGCACCTAGCCCCCCGGCCATTTTCGTCTGCCTGAGGATCTGCGAGGAGGACACATGGGTCGGCTCTTCGGCACGGACGGCGTCCGTGGCCTGGCCAACGGCGACCTCACCCCCGAACTGGCGATGTCGATCGCCGTGGCCGCCGCCCACACCCTGGCTGAGGCCGACCGGAGCCACCAGCCGGTGGTGGTCGTCGGACGGGACCCCCGCGCGAGCGGCGAGATGCTGGAGGCCGCGGTCGTCGCCGGGCTGGCCAGCGCTGGGGCCACCGTCGTCCGAGCGGGTGTGTTGCCGACGCCGGCGGTGGCGTACTTGACGAGCGAGGTGCGGGCCGACTTCGGCGTGATGGTCTCGGCGAGCCACAACCCGATGCCCGACAACGGGATCAAGCTCTTCGCGGCGGGCGGTCACAAGCTCTCGGACGAGATCGAGGACGCCATCGAGGCCCGGATCGGCGAGGCTTGGCAGCGTCCGACCGGGGCGGCCGTCGGCCGGGTCCACGACCTGCTGGACGGGGCTGAGCACTACCTCAAGCACCTGCGCTCCGCCGTACCGCACCAGCTCGACGGGCTGACCGTGGTGGTCGACTGCGCCAACGGCGCGGCCAGTGACGTCGCTCCGGCGGCGTACCGGGAGGCCGGGGCGACCGTCATCTCGATGTTCGCCGAGCCCGACGGGGTCAACATCAACGACGAGTGCGGCGCCACCCATCTCGACGCGTTGCGGGAAGCCGTTGTGGCGCACGGGGCCGACCTCGGGCTGGCCCACGACGGGGACGCCGACCGCTGCCTCGCCGTCACCGCGACCGGCGAGGTCGTCGACGGCGACGAGATCATGGCGATTCTGGCGCTTGCCCTGAAGGAGTCCGGCGCGCTCGCCGACGACACCCTGGTCGTCACCGTGATGAGCAACCTCGGCCTCAAGATCGCCATGCGGGACGCCGGCATCAGCCTGGTCGAGACCAGGGTCGGCGACCGGTACCTGCTCGCCGAGCTGCGCGAGCACGGCTACTCGCTGGGCGGTGAGCAGAGCGGCCACATCGTGCTGCCCAGCCACGCCACCACCGGCGACGGCCTGCTCACCGGCCTGATGCTGATGAGCCGCATGGCGCAGACCGGCCAGAGCCTCGCCGAACTCGCCGCGGTCGTCACCAAGCTGCCGCAGCGCCTGATCAACGTGAAGGCCGACCGGTCCGTGGTCACCCACCCGACGGTGGTCGCGGCCGTGGACGCGGTCGCCGCGCGGCTCGGGGCCACCGGGCGCGTGCTGCTCCGTCCGTCCGGCACCGAGCCACTGGTACGCGTCATGGTGGAAGCGCCGACACCGGAACTGGCCTCGGAGACCGCGGAGGAGATCGCGTCGGCGGTACGCTCCGCCGCCTGACCCCGCTCTGTCGTTAAGGCCGGATCAGTCGTTGAGGGCCGGATCAGGGTTCTCGGTCGAATCTTGGAGCAAGATTCGACCCGGAACCCTGATCCGGCCCTTTCGGTTTCCCGCAGCGGTCGGAATCTGCGCAGATGGTGTGCGCAAAAGTATCTCGATCGAGCATGGACTTTGAGCGAAACTCGGCTACGCTGCGAGGCATGTGTGGAATCGTGGGGTACGCTGGCGCCCGCCCGGCCCTGGAGATCGTCCTGGACGGACTGCGGCGGCTGGAGTATCGCGGCTACGACTCGGCCGGGGTGGCCGTCCTGAGCGAGGCCGAGATCGCGGTCGCGAAGCGGGCCGGCAAGCTGGCCAATCTGGACCGAGCGCTCGCCGAGGCCGAGGATGCCCGGATCGCCGCCGGGACGGTCGGCATCGGTCACACCCGCTGGGCGACCCACGGCGGCCCGACCGACCGCAACGCCCACCCGCACCTGTCGGCCGACGGCCGGGTCGCGGTCATCCACAACGGCATCATCGAGAACTTCGCCCTGCTGCGAGCCGAGCTGGAGGCGCAGGGGATCGAGTTCCGGTCCGAGACCGACACCGAGTGCGTGGCGCACCTGCTCGCCTTCGAACTCGCCGCCGTGCCGGAGAAGGGCGCGGCCGGGCTCGCCGAGGCGATGCGGCGGGTCTGCCGCCGGCTGGAGGGCGCTTTCACCCTGCTGGCCGTCGACCGGGAGGCGCCCGACGCGGTCGTCGGCGCCCGGCGTAACTCGCCGCTGGTGGTCGGCGTCGGCCAGGGTGAGAACTTCCTCGCCTCCGACGTGAGCGCGTTCATCGCGCATACCCGGGAGGCGCTGGAACTCGGGCAGGACCAGGTCGTCCTGATCACGACCGAGGGCGTCGAGGTCACCGACTTCGAGGGCAAGCCGGCCGAGGCTCGTCCGTACCACGTGGACTGGGACGCGCGGGCGGCGGAGAAGGGCGGTCACGACTGGTTCATGCAGAAGGAGATCCTCGAGCAGCCGCAGGCGGTCGCCGACACCCTGCTCGGCCGGCTCAGCGAGTCGGGCAGCATCGTGCTCGACGAGGTACGCCTCACCGACCAGGACCTTCGTGACGTGGACAAGATCTTCGTGGTCGCCTGTGGGACGGCGTACCACGCCGGGCTGGTCGCCAAGTACGCGATCGAGCACTGGACCCGCATCCCGTGCGAGGTCGAGCTGGCCAGCGAGTTCCGCTACCGCGACCCGGTGCTCGACCGGTCGACGCTGGTCATCGCGATCTCGCAGTCCGGCGAGACGATGGACACGCTGATGGCCTTGCGCCACGCCAAGGAGCAGAAGGCACGCGTCCTGGCGATCTGCAACACCAACGGCTCGACGATCCCGCGCGAGTCCGACGCCGTCCTCTACACGCACGGCGGACCGGAGATCGCGGTCGCCTCCACGAAGGCGTTCCTCACCCAGCTCGCCGCCTGTTATCTGGTCGGCCTCCACCTTGCCCAGGTACGCGGGATCAAGTACGCCGACGAGGTCGGCTCGGTCGTCGAGCAGCTGCGGGCGATGCCGGACGCGATCGCGACCGTCCTGGCCGACCTCGACGGGATGCGGACCCTGGCCCGCGATCTCAGTACCCGTAACACCGTCCTGTTCATCGGCCGCCACGTCGGCTACCCGGTGGCGTTGGAGGGCGCGCTGAAGCTCAAGGAGCTGGCCTACATGCACGCCGAGGGGTTCGCCGCCGGCGAGCTCAAGCACGGCCCGATCGCGTTGATCGACGAGGGCACTCCCGTCGTCTGCGTGGTGCCGAGCCCGGCCGGGCGGGGCGTCCTCCACGACAAGATCGTCTCCAACATCCAGGAGGTGCGGGCGCGGGGTGCGCGGACCATCGTGATCGCCGAGGAGGGCGACGACGCCGTCCTGCCCTACGCCGATCACGTGATCCGCGTCCCGCGTACGCCGACGCTGCTCGCGCCGTTCGTGACGACGGTGCCGTTGCAGGTCCTCGCCTGCGAGATCGCGACCGCCCGGGGCCACGACGTCGACCAGCCGCGGAACCTGGCGAAGTCGGTCACGGTCGAGTAGTCCGGTCAGGACTCCGGGGCCGGTGGTGAGCTGACCCCGGACTCCTGCCCCGCGGCGATCCGGCCGACGTTGGTCAGCGCCGGATTGCCGCGATCCCAGTACGCCAGGTGCGCCGAGATCGGATTGGCGTTGTCGGCCGCCTCGAAGACGTGGCCGCCGAATCCGGCGTCGGCCGGATTGTGCCCGTGCCACAGATCCGGCATGGGATCACCCATGTAGCGCGGCCAGAGCTGCTCCAGCCAGAGTTGCCGGAGCGACGGCGCGGCGAGCCCGACGATGTCGTTGTTCGCGCTGGCCGCCCACACGGTCGCCGGGTCCACGTGCAGGTCGGCCGCGTGCTCCACGCCGACCCCGGGCGCCCCGAGGAACACGAGGTCGTCGGCGCGCAGCCCGAGATCGCGTACCGTCTCGCCCACGACCAGCGCGCCGTAGGAGTGGCCGACGACGCTCTGCTCGCCGAGGTCGCCCACGTGTGTCGCGGCCAGCCCCTCCTGAAAGTCGTGCAGAGCCGCCCGTGCGTCGTGTGCGGCTCCGGAGGAAGCGCCTTCCACCAGGTTGTCCGGAGCGTCATAGCCCAGCCAGAGGACGGCCGCCGTCGACTTCGCGGGATCGGCCGCCGCCGCGGCCTCGGCCATCGCGGCCGTCCGGTCCAGCGACGTGCCGAGGTGGCCGTCGAGGCGTACGCCCATGCCGGGCACGTAGGTCAGCACGTTGTCCGAGCGGTCGGGGTCGCCCAGCGCCACGATCGCGCGACCGTCGCCCGCCGTGTCCAACCCCAGCAGGTACGCCCCGGGGCGGGCGAGCCGGTCGGCGAGCGTGGCGAGCCCGGCGAGCGCCCGCTCCACCCGGTCGCGTTCCCGGGCGGCGTGCCGGTCGTCGGCCAGGCTCTCGAGCAGGGCGCTCAACCGATCACGTTCCCGGCGAAGGACCTCCCGATTGGCCCGGTCCCGGTCGGCCACCGGTACGCCGTCCAACCCGCCGATCCGCTCGGGCGACTGCAGGAGGAGCACCTCCCGCTGGGTCTTGCTGAGTCCGCGCCACCATTCACGGACGGCCACCGGCCCGGCGGCGGGCGGGCACGGCGCGCTCATCGACGCCGTCAGCTCCGCCAACGCGACCGCCGTACGCTCGTCCGACTGCCGGGCCGCGTGCACTGCGAGCGCTGCTTCCGCCGGCGTACGCGCTGCCAGCAGGGCCCGCCGGGCGGCCGCCACCCGGTCGGTGTGCTCGGCGAGCAGCCGCCCGGTCTGCTCGATCGGCCCCCCGCAGGCGGCGGTCAGCTCCCGGAGATCGGCAATCGCGACCGAAGCCGCGTCGGCGGCGGTGCCGCGCCAGTCCAGCCGCAGCCCCGCCGCGGTCGCGTCGAACTCCGCGACCCGGTCCTCGACCTGCTCCGCCAGCCGCCGCCAGGCGGTCGCCCCGGCCTGCCACGCCTCGACGTCGGCCGCGCAGAGGTGTGCGTACCCGATGATCATGAGTGGTCCGCGGCGCGATAGCCGGCCGCGCAGGCCCGGACCGACTCGCCGGCGTGGACGGTCCGTTCGCCGACCGCGCGCAGCAGCCCGACGAGCGTGTCCTCCCAGGCGGACAGCGCGGCGGTGGCCGCCCACCCGGCGGGCGCCGCGACCAGACGCGCCTGGGTCAACGCGGAACCGGTGTCGTCGAGCCGGTCGGACCACCGCCCGAGCCGGCCGATGTGGACTTCGAACTCCATGGGCACCTCCGGTGAGTTAACTGCCGCCGATGCTGTCCGGTGCCGCGAGCCCGCTCAAGCGCCTGTGGACAACGGCTCGCGTCCGGCCGAAGCGGTCGTCCACAGGGCTTGTGCGGCCGGTAGGGTGTGCCCTGTGATCGTGTCGGTCGGCAACGACGTGGTGCTCGTCGAGCGCTTCCGGGCCGCGCTGGAGCGCACCCCGCACCTCGCCGAACGGGTGTTCACCGAGGCCGAGCGCACGACCCGGTCGGGCCACGAGCGCTCGGCGGAGTCCCTCGCCGCCCGGTTCGCAGCGAAGGAGGCGGTCGCCAAGGCCCTCGGCGCGCCGCAGGGACTGCACTGGCACGACTGTGAAGTGTCCGTGGACGAGGCCGGTCGTCCGTGGCTGGTGATCGCGGGCACGGTCGCGCGGGCCGCAGCGGACCTGGGCATTCAACGGTGGCACCTGTCGCTGTCGCACGACGGCGGGATCGCGTCGGCGGTGGTCATCGCCGAACGGGACACGCCGATCGATCTAGCTCGATGCGAGGGCCAGTCCTGCGAGGACCGGACTCGACCGGAACAAGGGCTCGGAGGCGAGGCATGAGAGCGGCGTGGCGGGCGGCCGATGTGCGGGCGGCCGAGAAGACCCTGATGGCGACGCTGCCTCCGGGCACGCTCATGGCGCGGGCCGCCGCGGGACTCGCCCGGCGGTGCGCCATCACGCTGCGCGCGCGGGGCCGGGTCTACGGCTCGCGCGTCCTGCTCCTGGTCGGCACCGGCGACAACGGCGGCGACGCCTTGTACGCGGGCGCGACGCTCGCCGGTCAGGGCGCAGCGGTCTCGGCCTGGCTGACCGACGCGCGCCGGGCGCATGTAGGCGGCCTGGAGACGTTTCTCGCGAGGGGCGGCCGGGTCGTCACGGAGTGGCCGTCCGACGTGGACCTCGTCGTCGACGGCATGCTGGGCATCGGCGCCAGCGGTGCGCTGCGCGGAGCCGCGCTCGACGCGGCGAACCGGCTGGCCGGCCTCAACGCGCCGGTCATCGCGGTCGACGTGCCGTCCGGCGTCGCGGTCGACACCGGGGACCTGCCCGGTCCGGCCGTCCGCGCGGACGTGACCGTCACCTTCGGCGTTCTCAAGCCCGCGCTCGTCGTCGGACCGGCCGCCCCGCTCGCCGGCCAGGTGGAGCTGGTCGACATCGGGCTCACCATGACCGCCGCGCCCGCCGTACGCCTCGCCGAGCAGGCGGACATCGAGGAGTGGTGGCCGCACGCCGGAGCGGAGTCGGACAAGTACAGCCGCGGGGTCGTCGGCCTCGCCACCGGATCGGCGAGCTTTCCGGGAGCGGCGTTGCTGTCCACCGCCGGCGCCCTCGCCGGGCCGACCGGCATGGTCCGGTACGCCGGCCCCGCCCACTCGATCGTGGCGACCCTGCACCCGTCGGTGGTCGTGGCCCCTCGCGTCGCCGACGCGGGACGCGTACAGGCCTGGGTCTGCGGCAGCGGACTGTCCACCGACCAGCGCGCCCGCGAAGAACTGCGAGCGGTGCTCGCGGCACCGGTCCCGGCGGTTCTCGACGCCGACGCGATCACGATGCTGGTCGACGGCACCCACGCGAACGAACTGCGCGCCCGATCCGCGCCGACCGTGCTCACCCCGCACGACGGGGAGTTCAAGCGGCTCGCCGGAAGCGCGCCGGGGGAGGACCGAGTCGGCGCGGCGCTCACCCTCGCCGCCTGGACGCGGTCGGTCGTGCTGCTCAAAGGCGACCGGACGATCATCGCCTGTCCCGACGGCGAAGCCTGGGTCAACCCGACCGGCACCCCGGCCCTGGCGACGGCGGGCTCGGGCGACGTGCTCGGCGGCCTGCTCGGAGCACTGCTCGCTAGCGGTCTGACCCCCGTACGCGCTGCCGTCGCGGCCGCGTACCTGCACGGGCTCGCCGGGCGGGCCGCCGCCGAGACCGGGTCGGTCACCAGTGCGGATGTCGC
>JABFYB010000558.1 GCA_013361475.1 Hamadaea sp. | reverse complement strand
CCGAGCAGCGCGCCGCCGCTGAAGGTCACGATGAACGCGACGTCGCCGCCCGAGTTCACGACCTTGCTCGCGTCCTTGGGCGTGATCGTGACCGTCCCGCCCGACTTCGCGACCTGCACCGAGGCCGAGTTCGAGTCCACGGTGGCCCCCGACGGGACGGCCAGAACGACGGTCCAGCCGCTGTGCGGCGAGGTGCCCGGGTTGTGCACGGTCACCGTCACCGCGACCTGGTAGCCGAGCAGGCCGGTGGAGCTCTGGGTGGCGTACTCGGCGGTGAGGGCGGGCTGCGCGAGCGGCGTACCGGTGGCCGACGTCTCCAGGCTCGGCGAGCCCGAGACGCCGCCGGAGGCGCCGGGCGACGGGGTGCCGCTGGGCGTGGCGGTGCCCGGCCCGGTGGTATCGCCGGTGGGCAGGACGAACGGCGACTGCGCGGGCAGGCTGAACGCCGGGTCGTGCGTGGCCACCGGGTAGGACGCGGGCGGTCCGTCCACATGCACCGGCCGGGTGAGCCACAGCCAGCCCACGGTCACCACGATCATCGCGACGGTCACCGTGATCGCCGCTGCGCGTACCCGCTCGTGCAACGGAAACGCGGTGGCGAGCCGGCCCGCGAAGCCGTGGGGCGGCGGGGTGATCTCGGAGCTTTCCTCGTCGAGCGGCACCGGGCGGTGACCCACCCCGGCCGTGACCGCCGGGTCGCTGAGCGCCCACGGGTCGGACGGGTCGCCCAGGTCGTCGCGCGGCGCGGCCGAGGGCAGCTCGTTCTCGACGCCCACCGCCGCGACCACCGGTCGCTGCACGCGTTGGCGCGGGACCGAGCGGGGCTCGCCCGTCGCGGCCCGGTCCAGGACCGCGGGCAGTTCTTCCCCGAAGAGCTGCTGGTACGCACGACGCAGCTCGCGTCGCCGCAGCGTGCCGTTCACCCCGAGGAAGCCGGTCTGGCTGACCCGCAACCGGGTACCACCGGTGAGCTCCTCCAGCTCCCAGCGCACCTCCGCGTGCAGTTGGTCGCCGCGCCACCGCATGACCAGCAGCCGCTCCGGGCCGACCGAGACGACCTCGATGTCGAACGGCCCAGTGAACCCGGCGATGCCGCTCGGGAAGGCGCGGCCGACCGCGCCGGGCAGCGGCTCGAGGTCGGTCTGCATGAACCAGGTGGCGAGGACGCGACGATCTGTCAGCGCCCGCCACACGCGGTGCGGTGGGTGCGGAAGATCGACATCAACGCTTATCTCGCTCACGAGCTGAAATATATTCCGTCTTCGGCCAGGGGCGCTGTCCGGCATTCGCCGGATGTCGCGTCACGCCGACGCGCAGGGAAACTGCTTTCCGTCGATGGTGCAGGTGACCGGAACGGCAGGGGTACGTCCGTCGTAGAACGCCCGGATGCCGAAGCCGACACTCTGGCCCGGCGCCAGATCCTGCACGGCCGAGAAGACGGCGTGAGTCTGCGTGGTGGTCTTCATCGAGGCGTTCCAGACCTGGTCGATCCGCACCGGCTTGGCGAACTCGACCTCCACCGTCCAGCGAGCCGCCGTCTTGCCGGTGTTGGTGACCACGAACTGGGCGACGTAGCCGCCGGCCCAGTCGTTGAGCGGCATCGCGGTGGCGGTCATCGTGGTGGCCGCCACCGACTCCGTCGACCGGCTGACCGACACCGTCGGGCTGGGGCTGGCCGACCGGCTCCGGGTCGGCCGAGGGCTGGCCACACTGGGGCTCGGCGTCGCGGCGTCGCTGGGCGACGGGAGCACCGTCGGCTCCAGACTGATCGAGACGTCGATCGGGCCGGGAGTGTCCGAACTCCACGGGAAGACCAGTGGATCACCGCCACCCTGCCCGCCCGCGAGCGCCCAGCCGCCGACGACCATGACGAGGGTCAGGGCGACCCCGCCCGCGCCCAAGAGCAGCGGGCTGACGGTACGGCCGCCGCGGCGACGGCCGGCCGGTGGAACGTCGGCGAAGTCCTCGGCGTCCTCGTCGGCCGAAGCGTCACTCGCGGCGACGGCCGGCAACACCACCGTCGGATCCGCCGCGGCGAACTCGTCGTCACGCCGGTGCCTAGCCACTGCGCACGTCCTCCCAAGACCCGAGGGGATGAAGCCTCAGCGGAGATTACCGTCTGAGCCCGCCGCGAACCCTTGCCCGGTCGGCTATTCGATTCCCTTGTTCCGGCGGCCCAGCGCCCGCTGGATCTCTCGGTTGGCGTCCCGGGTGGCGAGATCCTGCCGCTTGTCGTAGGACTTCTTACCGCGGGCGAGGCCGAGTTCCACCTTGGCCCAGCCGTCGGCGAAGTAGAGGCTGAGCGGAATCAGCGTCAGCCCCGACTCGGACAGCTTCCCGAGGAGCTTCTGGATCTCGGTGCGGTGCATCAGCAGCTTCCGCGTACGCCGGGGCTCGTGATTGGTCCACGTGCCCTGCGTGTACTCCGGGATGTGCAGCTGATGCAGGTAGATCTCGCCGTCCCGCTCCTGGGCGAACGCGTCGACCAGCGACGCCCGGCCCATCCGCAACGACTTGACCTCGGTGCCGGTCAGTACGATCCCGGCCTCGAACGTGTCGAGGATGGCGAAGTCGTGGCGGGCCTTGCGGTTCGTCGCGACGACCTTGCGGCCCTTCTCCCGTGGCACGGCTGCTCATCCTCCTGCTGCTTCATCAACCGTGCGAGTCTACTCGGGCGCTAGCAGAGACACCCAGGCAAATACGGGAGCGGGTTCACCGGGCGGCCGTCGAGGCGTACCTCGAAGTGAAGGTGGTTGCCGGTGGAGGCACCGGTGGTGCCGACCCGGCCGATGAGCTGCCCCTGGCGTACGCGTTGCCCGTCGGACACGAGGATCCGGGACTGGTGGCCGTAGCAGGTACTCATGGTCTTCCCGCCCGACCGCCCATGGCGTACGCAGGTGTAGTTGCCGTAGCCCCCGGCCCAGCCGGCGTAGGAGACCACTCCGTCCGCCGCGGCGTAGATCGGCGTACCGCCGTCGGCGGCCAGGTCGACCCCGGCGTGCAACTGCCACACGTGGTAGTACGGGTCGTACCGCATCCCGAAGTCGCTGGACTTCCAGGCGTTGCGGACCGGCAGCAGCAGCCGGGCGCCCGGTCGCAGCACCGGCCCGCGATTGCGCTGCGCCGCCTCCCAGGAGCGCAGCCGAGCCGAGATCCGGTCGGACTCCTCCTGCTGTTCGCGGTACTGGCGAAGGACGGTCGCGCGCTCGGAGTCGGCGATGTCCTTGGCGGCCTTCCGCTCGGCGACCAACTGCACCAGGGCGGCCTGCGCGTCGGCCGCCTCCTGCTCGGCCGCCCGTGCCTCGGCGAACCGGTCGTGGGCCGCTTTCTCGGCGTCGGCGGCCGCCCGCCGGGCCAGCTCGGCCTCGTTGGCGGCTTCCCGGGCGGCCAACCGCGCCGCGCGGGCCCGCCCGATCGCGGCCTGCTCGTGCTCGGTGATCCGCTGGAGGTAGCCGACCCGCTGCACCATCTCCTCGGGCGAGCGCACCTCCAGGAGCATGTTGAACTCGGCCACCGCGCTGCCGGTGTACGCCGCCACCGCGAAGGCGCTGAGTCGCTCCCGCGCCGCCGCCACCGCCTGCGTCCTCGCCTGCACGGCCGCCTCGGCCGCTTGCTGCGTCCGCGCCGCCTCGGCGGCCTTTCGCTCGGCCGTCCCCGCCTGCACCGTGGCGGCGGTTACCGACCCTTTCGCGACGGCGATCCGGTCCTCGGCCGCCGGTAGCGCCGCGACGGCCGCCTGGTAACGGGTCACGGCGTCGGCCGCCCGCTGGGTGGCGCCTTCGAGAGCCGCGCCGGTCCGCTTGAGTTCTGCCTGAATCCGGCTGTAGTCCCCGCGCGGGTCATCGGGTCGCGCGTACGCGGACGGCATGCCGCTCAGCAGGGCGACCGCCATGGCCACGAGCGCGATGACCGGCCGGTAGAACCGGTTGCGGCGTCGCATATCGGCAGCTTACCGATATACGACGCCGCAACGGCGAAATACCCCTAAAAGGGAGCTACTTCTTGATGTACGCCCGCAGCGTCACCCAGCCGGTGGCCGCGCTGATCAGGGCGCCGATGCCGGCCAGGACCGGCAGCATCAGCAATACCGTGCCCCACTTGATCGGCGTGATGATCTGCTGCAGCTCCTTGAGCGAGCTGTCCATGAGGAAGACCTTGCCGCAGACCAGGAGGAGGAAGGCTATGAGCGCGCCGAGCACCGCCGCGAAGACCGCCTCGAGCACGAACGGCGCCTGGATGAACCAGTTCGACGCGCCGACGAGCTTCATGACGGCGACTTCTCGCCGTTTGCTGTATGCCGCGACCTGGATCGTGTTCGCCACGAGCAACAGTGCCGCGATGCCCATGACGACGGAGACGATCAGGGACATGCTCTGGATCGAGCCGATGATCCCGAATATCTTCTCCAGCAGCTTCTTCTGGTCGACCACCTGTTTGATCCCGGCTATGGGCTGATCAGCCCCGGCCGCGGTGGTCGTGGTGTCGGTCGTGCCGGCGCTGGCCGCCGGCGAAGCGCCCGCCGAGGTGCTGGCCGACGGGGCCGGAGTCGCTCCCGTGGTGTCGGAGTCGCCCTGGTCGAGGCCGGCTGCCTGCTCCAGAGCCGCCGCGAACTGGGCCGACTTCTCGGGGTCCTTGAGGGTGACCCGGAACGAGGCCGGCAGCGACGCGGGCTCGACCGACTTGACCAGGTCGGGCAGGTCCTTGAACTGCGCCTTGAAGCGGGTGTACGCCGTGTCCTGGTCCTCGTAGAAGACCTTCTCGACCGCGGGGTCCTGCTCCAGCCGGGTCTTCAGGTCGGCCCGCTGCTGATCGGTGATCTCGGGGGTGAGGAAGACGGAGACCTGGACTCGGGCGTAGTACCAGTCCTTCATCTCGCCGACCTGCCAGTAGAGCATCAGGCTGGCGCCGAGCATGGTCAGTGACACCGCCATCGTGATGATCATGGCGATCGTCATCGTCACGTTGCGCCACAGACCGACGAAGACCTCGGTCAGGACGTATTTCGCGCGCATCGGGGATATTCCTCCGCCAGGTTAGGGGGTTCGGATCGGTCTGCGGGTCAGGCTCAGCCGTAAACGCCTCTGGCCTGGTCACGAACGATCCGGCCGCCCTCGATCTCGATCACTCGGCGGCGCATCTGGTTCACGATGTTGGAGTCGTGGGTCACCATCACCACGGTGGTCCCGGTCCGGTTGATGCGATCGAGCAACCGCATGATCTCGATCGACGTGTCCGGGTCCAGGTTACCGGTGGGCTCGTCGGCCAGCAGGATCAGCGGCCGGTTGACGAACGCCCGCGCCACCGCGACACGCTGCTGCTCACCACCGGAGAGTTCATGGGGGTACCGGTGCTCCTTGCCGCCGAGGCCGACCAGCTCCAGCACCTCGGGCACGACGCGCCGGGCGACGGCCTTCGACTTGCCGATCACCTCGAGGGCGAACGCGACGTTCTCGTACGCCGTGCGGTTGGGCAGCAGCCGGAAGTCCTGGAAGACACAGCCGATGGAACGGCGGAACTTGGAGATGCTCCAGCCCCGGATGGAGGTCACGTCCTTGTTGTTCACGTAGACCTTGCCCCGGTTGGGGGCGATCTCGTGCAACAACATCTTGATGATGGACGACTTGCCTGAGCCGGACGGACCGATGAAGAAGACGAACTCGCCCTTCTCGATCGAGACCGACACGTCGTCCAGTGAGGGCCGGGACGCCTTCGGATAGGTCTTGGTCACATGCTCGAGCCGAATCACGGGACGAGAGTCTAGCCGGTCATCCTCGGCTGTGAACCGCCGCGGCCACTCCGCCGAGGACAAACCTTCACCCTTTCGAACAGACCTCGCTGTCCGATCAGCTGGCGGCGGCCTCCATCTGCTGCTGTTTGCGCCATCGGATGCCCGCCTCGATGAACTCGTCGAGGTCGCCGTCGAAGACCGCGGTCGGGTTGCCCGTCTCCTGCTCCGTCCGGAGGTCCTTGACCAACTGGTAGGGGTGCAGGACGTAGTTGCGCATCTGGTCGCCCCAGGACCCGGCGGCGTCCGCCTTCAGGCCCTGCAGCTTCGCCTGCTCCTCCTGCCGCTTGCGTTCGAGCAACCGGGCCTGGAGGACGCGCAGCGCCGCCGCCTTGTTCTGGAGCTGCGACTTCTCGTTCTGACAGGTGACGACGATCCCGGTCGGGATGTGCGTGATGCGTACGGCCGAGTCGGTGGTGTTGACCGACTGACCGCCCGGACCGGAGGACCGGTAGACGTCGACGCGCATCTCGTTCTCGGGGATGTCGATGTGGTCGGTCTGCTCCACGACCGGCAGCACCTCGACGCCGGCGAAGCTCGTCTGCCGGCGTCCCTGGTTGTCGAACGGGCTGATCCGGACCAGCCGGTGCGTGCCCGCCTCGACACTGAGCGTGCCGTACGCGTACGGCGCCTTGACGGCGAAGGTGGCCGATTTCAGGCCAGCCTCTTCGGCGTAGGAGGTGTCGTAGACCTCGGTCGGGTAACCGTGGCGCTCGGACCACCGCAGATACATCCGCAGGAGCATCTCGGCGAAGTCGGCGGCGTCGACGCCACCCGCCCCGGCCCGGATGTTGACCAGGGCCTCCCGGGCGTCGTACTCCCCGGACAGCAGGGTCCGGACCTCGATCTCCTCGATCGCCTTGGCGAGCCCGGCCAGTTCGGTGCCCACCTCGGCGACCGCCGACGGGTCGGCCTCGGCCTCGGCCAGCTCGAGCAGCACCTGGGCGTCGTCGAGCCGGCGGCGCAGGCCCTCGATCCGGGCGATCTCGCTGTTGACATAGGAAAGCTGGGACGTCACCTGCTGCGCCCGAGCCTGGTCGTCCCACAGGTCGGGGGCGGACGCTTGCTCCTCCAGCGCTACCTTGTCCCGGCGCAACCGGTCGAGGTCGAGCACCTGCTCGACATTGCGCAGCGTGGAGTCAAGCTGCTTGAACTGATCGGCGTAGTCGGCGACTGTCACGTCAAACAAGACTACGCGGACTCGCAATCAGAAATACCTCGGTGTGGGCAGTCCGCAACCGCCCACACCGAATTAACCATGTTTACCTGGTTTTGCCGGATCGAGTCCCTACTTCGTGGGAGCCGTCTTCAACCAGGTGAGGGCGGCCTTGTGATAGGCGACGGCGAAGTCCAGCGCCGCGGCGCCGTACTCGTCCCCCTCCTTCTTCGCCTCCTTGGCCTGTTCCCTGGCGGTCGCCAGAGCCTCGGTGTGGTAGTCGTTGGCGCCCGCCATCAGCTCCTTGAGCTGACCGGCGCTGTGCTGCGACCCGAAGGCCACCCGCAGAGCGGTGGGGTTGCGCAGCAGATCGCGCCCGGGCGGCTCGGCGAGCCAGCGGGTGAACGCCCGCTTGCCGGCCGCGGTGATCGCGTAGGGCTGGCTGGCCCGGGGACCGGGCTTGCCCAGCTTGACGTAGCCCAGCTCGGCCAGAGCGGGCAGCTCGCGATAGACCTGGCTGCGAGTCATCGACCAGTATGCGCCGAGGCGCCGGTCCGCGGCGGCCATGAGCTGGCCGCCTGTCATGGGTCCCTCGTGCAGCAAGCCGAGAACGGCTGCTGCGGTTGCGTTGATTCCTGCTTCCGCCATGCCTCTACGCTGCCACTTTGTCGGTCCTCTGTCCACTATTTCCGCTCATTCCACTGTGCACTGTCTTGCGGAGACAGTCCAGGACGGACCGGACGTCCGGACGATCCGCTTGTCACGGTGTCCGATTTATCCTCTTGACGGTGTCATCCTGCTCGTTTACTCTGCCGCTATAGTTAGTCAGTTTGCCTAACAGTTCGGATCCACTAGGATCGCGCACAGCACGCCGTAGCACGCATGCCACTGCGCGAGGCGAGAGCGAGGGAGCTGGAGATGCTGCGCCACCAGCCACGGACCGAGTCCGCGGGGCGATTGGCCGGTTCGTCCAAACTCCTGCGCGCCATGAACGAGAGCGCCACGCTCGCCCACCTGCTCGACCGGGGCACCCTCACCCGGGGTGACCTGCGCGAGCTCACCGGCCTGTCCAAGCCGACCACCTCCGACGTCCTCCGCCGGCTCACCGACGCCGGTCTGGCCATCGTGGTGGGTCATACCCGGGGCGGTCCAGGTCCCAACGCCGAGATCTACGCGGCGAACCCCGCCGCGGCATACGCGGTGGCGGTCTCTGTCAAAGAGACGACCGACCTGGCCCGACCGGACTTCACCGCCGCCCTCGTCGACCTCGCCGGTACGGTGCACGCCCGCGTACACGACCGAGTCGACCTGGTAAAGGCGGATCCGCTGGCCGCGATCGAGGAGATCGTCGGACGGCTGACCGCGCTGGCCGGTCTGGACCGGACCGGCGTCTCGCACGTCCACCTCGGAGTGCCCGGCTCCTACGACGCCGACGGGGGCGTCATCCGGCACATCGACATCGCCGGGTTCGACCGGGCCGGGCTCGTCGCCCAGCTCGGCGAGAGACTCGGCGCCTCGGTCGCGGTGGAGAACGACGTCAACCTCGCCGCGATCGCCGAACGCGGCCGCGGCGTGGCCGCCGGACTGCGTACGCCCGACCGCGGGGACCGGACCGGCGGCGATCCCGCGAGCAGCTTCGCCCTGCTCTGGTTCGGCGAAGGCCTCGGTCTGGCCATCGACCTGGGCGGCAGCCTGCTGCGCGGTGCCCGGGGCGGGGCGGGCGAGATCGGCTACGTCCCGGTCGGGCTGCCCGGTCAGGGTCCCCGGGACATGCAAGAACTCGTCGGCGGCCCGGCCGTCGTCGAGCTGGCCGCGGCGCACGGGCTCACCGCGACCGGGGCGGCCGAGGCCGTCGCCGCCGCGGTCGACACCGGCACAGCCGAGGCGGAGAAGTTCCTCGACGAACTGGCCTGCCGCATGGGCCAGTGCGTCGGCGCGGTGGCCGGCGTACTCGATCCCCCGTTGATCGTCCTCGCCGGCGAGGTCGCCCAGGCGGGCGGCGAAGAACTGGCGCGCCGGGTCCGCGCCGCCATCTCCAGCACCATCCCCCTCGACATCACCATCGCGGTCACCGGCATCGCCGACGACGCGGTGCTGCTCGG
>JABFYB010000815.1 GCA_013361475.1 Hamadaea sp. | reverse complement strand
GCCGGGGCCGCCCGTCCGGGTCCGAGATCCACCGGTACAGCAGTTCGGCCAGCGGGCGGCGTAGCCGCGGTATCGGCGGCAGGTGGTAGGTGCGCAATCGGCCTGGCGGGCGTGGGCCCCGGCGGCCGCCGGCATGCCACGCGTCCAGGGCCGCGGCGCTGCGGGCGAACGCGTCGAACGTCGACCGGCCGTCGACCAGATCGGCGTCGTCGTCTTCGGCGCGGTCCAGATGTTCGCGGCACAACTGCAGCCGGAGATCACGGGCGTAGGCGCCGGTCTTGTCGAGGATCGCGCAGCTGAGCTCCGAGTCGTGCGTCCACGATCGCAGGTTGAAGTTGTCGGAACCCACCGTTGTCCAGACGTCGTCGATGACGCATACCTTGGCGTGCACGTAGACCGGCGTACCAGCGTGATTTTCCAGGCTGTAGACCGCGACCCGGTCGCCGCCCGCGCGGCGTAGCTCGGCGATCGCCTGGGCTCGGCCCACGTCCTGGGACAGGCCCGCGAGCCCTGGCATGTCGGGCACCGCGGGCACGATCACGATGAGCCGTAGCTCGGGTCGCTCGGCCAAGGCCTGGGCGAACGACGCCGCGACCGCACGCGACCACAGGTATTGGTCTTCGGTGTAAATAAGATCTCGCGCGCGGCGCAAGGCCTTCTGGTAGCCGCGGGCCACGCTTCGCTCACCCTGTGGAGCGAAGGGGTACGCCGGACGCCGCGCCGGATACGTACGCAGCAACTGGACCGTGTGCGGGCCGCACGGTTGCGGCGGCGGCAGCGGCGCCGGCGGCGGACCGGGCTGCGTCCCATCGCCGGTGACCAGATCGTGCAGGCGCGACAGCGGATTGCGGGCCGGCGGCGACGAGTCGGCCCACCGCTGGCGGAACACCTCTTCCACCTCGGCGACGACCGGGCCGCGCAGCGCGACCTGAACGTCGTGCCAAGGTGGCCGGCTGCCGTACGCGGAAGCCATAGGCACAGCCTGGGGGTCGCCCTCATGCCGGGCACCGTCAGCACGGCTGTGACACAAGTCGATCCCGCCGACGTACGCGATGTCGAGATCGGATCGGTTCCGGTAGCGCAGGACGACCAGCTTCTGGTGGTGTGACCCGCCCGGACGGACACGCATATCCAGAAGACACCGCCCACCGGCTGCCTCGATCTCGTGCCCGAGATGGCGGTTCTCCGCCCCGCTGAAGTGCAGCTTGTCCAGATGGGACCGCCAGATGAGCCCGCGCACGTCGACACCGCGAGCGGCGGCCGCCCCGAGCACGCGTGAGACCTCGGTACCCCGGCCGTCGAGGCGCTCATCGGGATCGCCACGCCAGTCGGTGAAGAGCAGCCGATCTCCCGCACCAAGCTTCTCGATGGCCTGCAGCAGCTCGGCGAAGTACGGCCGGCCGTGAATGATCGGCCGCACGTGGTTGCCGTCGGTCCACGGGCGAAGCCCGGCCGCCGGGTTGCCACGCTCCTCGTCGGAGAGCAGCCAGTCCTCTGGGCGCTGAGCGGCTGCGCTGGCGGCCGCGGCCAGGTCAGCGGATCTCATGGGCGATCTCATGCGCCGCCTTGCGCAGCGGCGCCTCCGGAACCCCCGCGAGGACCACGGCCGGCCGGATGAACAGGTACGCCGCGGTGAGCCAAGCCACCGCGAGCAGAACGCTGGCCGCGATGTCCGTGGGGTGGTGCATGCCCCGATACAGCCGTCCCCAGGCGACGATGACCGGCAGCAGCACCGCCAAGGCCACCGGCACCCAGCGCCACCAGCGGCGCGTACCGGCGAGCACCAGCAACGCCAGCGCACCGTAGAGGCAGATGGTGGCGGCCAGATGCCCGGACGGATAGCTGGAAGTCGGCAGGTGCCCATCGAGCCGCGGCACGTCCGGGCGGGGCCGGTCGGTCAAGCTCACCACGGCGAGGAACAACGTGATCTCGCCGGTCATGACCACCACCACGAACAGCGCCGGCCGCCAATGGCGGGTGACGGCGAGGATCCACGCCACGGCGGCGGCCGAAACCGCGATGATGATCGGCGTGCTGCCGATTCGGCTGGCGAACTCACTCAGGCCGTCCTGCACCGGTGTGCGGTGTCCGGCCAGCCAGCGCGGCACGCTCTGGTCGCCCAGTAGGCCGGCGTCCGGGTCACGGACCAGAAGCTCGCCCACGCTCATCAAGGCGCCGAAGACCAGCACCCAGGCGATGCCCAGGCCGGCGCCGGTACGCCAACCCGCACCGGTGCCGGCGTGTTCGTCCTCCGGGGCTGGATGCACGTCGCGGGCGGCCTCCGGCTCCAAACCTTCCGACGTGGGTGCCGACGGTGGTCGGCCGACCTGTCGACGCCAGCTTTCGAAGGCCGTCGCGGTGACCGCGAGCCAGGTCGCGGCGAGGAGCCAACCACCCAGCACATCGGTGACGAAGTGGACGCCGAGCGCCACCCGGCTGAAGCCGATGAGGAGGATGACGGCTGCGGTGACGGCGAAAGCGATCCGGCGGCCCCGAGGCGTCAACGCGGGCAGGAAGACCAGCAGCAACGCGCCGTAACAGGTGAACGAGCCGAGGGAGTGGCCGCTGGGGAAGCTGTTGCCCGGGGCCAGCGCGACCGTGTGTTCCACGACCGGCCGCAGCCGTCCGACGGCGACTTTCAGCGCCGGACCCATGATCAGCGCGCCGAGGCCGGTGATCACCAGGTAGATCGCCAGACGCCCACGGCCCCGGACGAGCAGGCCGACGGCCACGACGGCCACGACGCAGGTCAGAACGAGGGTGCTGCCCATGGCGGTGATCGCCCGCAGCACGGCCTGCAGGCCCGGACTGCCGCTGACGACCGCATTGAGGCCGTCGGCGACACCGTGGTCAAGACCTTCCAGCGGCGGCCATTGGGCCCGCACCAGCAGCAGAATCAGCGCGAAGCCCGTCCCGGCTGCCACCGTGAGGGCCAGCCCGACCGCGCTGACGCCGGCGAATCGCCGGGTCGCGGCCGGTCGAGAAGCCGGCCGAGGGGTCGCCATCGGGCTGTCGGTCGGGGGAGGCGATGGCATGGCCCGATTGTTGCCTGAATCCGCCCTCTTCAAACGGCGTACTCGTGGGACGCCACCGGCCACCCCGGATCCTTGGCTCAGAGGTTGCAGGCGCCGAGGGAACGCTCGTAGCCGGCGAAGAACGCCCGTGTGCGCTGCGCGGCGGTGCCGTGCGCATTCGGCGCGAACCACGGCTGGTCGGGGTCGTCGCCGACTGCCGCGAGCCCGGTCCGCAACTCCTCGAGGTCACCGTCCTGGAGACTGAGCGCCTTGGCGCGCACGGAATCGCCGATGTATGCCCCGGCCATGCAGTCGGCCTGCAGCTCGGTGTCGATGGAGGACGAGAAGTCGTGGCCGAGCCGTAGCTGGACGCCGTGCGCGTATTCGTGGCCGAGCAGGTAGAACAGGAACGCGTCACCGATCTTCTGAAACGCCGCCACGGCCCAGTCGGAGTCGTAGGCGATGAAGTCGCCCGCGGAGCAGTAGGCCGCGTTGTTGCCAGGCAGCGGCTGGTCGCCGCAGGCGACCTCACCGGATCGCCGGTAGGGCACCAGCTGCCGGATGGGCTTGAACTGCTGTCCGGCGTTGTCGAACTGTGCGGTCCAGTAGCTTTCGGCGATCTCGACGGCGCCGTTGAGGTCGGAGGCGAACTCGGCCTCGGTCATCGTGCCGTCCTCCTGCTGCCCCGGTACGGTGGAGGTGGCCGCGGGCCGGTCGGAGGCCGGCGACGGCGGCTCGGCGGCCGGATCCACGGCGCAGGCCAGCGCGAAGACGGCGGCTACGGCCGCGATCAGGTTCAGTGTTCGGGACGAGCGAGTCATCTGTCCTCCCACGGCGTCGACATCGACGCTAGCGAGTACCCGCCACGACCCGTCCGCATGCGCTGGGAATGGGGCGGCGACGATCGACCCTCAAGGACTACCTGCACTTCTCCGCGAACGGCGCTGAGCGGTTGCGTCCGGCGTACCGGGTGCGAAGTCTAGACTCGACAGGTGCCGATCATCCTGACGCTGCTGGACGGGGTGCGCTGGGATGGCGAGCCGGTAGTGGGCGAGCGGCCGCAGGCGCTGCTCGCCGTTCTCGCCGCCGCCGGGCGGACCGTCGGCTCCGCGCGTCTGGTCGAGCTGATCTGGGCCGAGGACGTTCCCGCCAATCCGCTGAAAGCGCTGCAGGTGCTCGTCTCCCGGACCAGGACCGCGCACGGCCCGCACTCGGTGGTCCGCGACACGGACGGCTACCGCCTCGGCATCGACCGGTCTCAGGTCGACTCGCAGCTGCTCGCGGACCGGGTCGCCGCGGCTCGGGCCGCGTTCGAGTCCGATCCCGCTCGTGCGGCCGAGCTGGCCGCTGACGCCCTGAAGCTGGGCCCGGTCGCGGCCGGCGGCCATGGCCCGCTCGGATCGCTCCGGCGCGAGGCCGCACACGAACTCGAACAGGCTCGCCTGCTGCAGGCCAGGTCCAAGGTCAGAATCGGCGAGTACGCAGATGCACTGCCCGTCTTGACCCAGGAGTCGGCGGGCCACCCGGCGGACGAGGCGCTCCTGGCGGACCTCCTGCGCAGCGAAGCGGCCGTTCGCGGCACCGGCGCCGCCTTGACCAGATATGAGGCGTACCGGGCGGATCTTCGTGAGCGCATCGGCGCCGATCCCGGCCCGGACCTGCGCCGGATCTACAGCGAGCTGCTCGTCCAGGACAGCCCGGTACGCACCGGGGTGCGCTACGAGGCCACCACGTTGATCGGCCGCACCGGTGACATTCGTCGGCTGCAGGCAGCGGTGGCCGCCTCCCGGGTGGTGTCCATCGTCGGGCCGGGTGGACTGGGCAAGACTCGGTTGGCTCACGTGCTCGGCCGGGAGTATCCAGCTCCCGTCGTGCATTTCGTCGAGCTCGTCGGCGTCACCGCGCCCGAGGACCTGGTCGGCGAGGTCGGGTCGGCGCTGGGCGTCCGGGACTCGGTCAGCGGACGGCGCACCCTCACGCCCGAGCAGTGGGCCGACGTGCGCGCCCGGATCGCCCGCCACCTCGATCAGGCGCCGAGCCTGCTGATCCTGGACAACTGCGAGCACATCATCGCGGCCGTCGCCGACCTGGTCGCGTACCTCACCGCCACGACCCGCGAGCTGCGGGTGCTCACCACGACGCGGGCGCCGCTGGCCATCCCCGCCGAGCAGGTTTACCTGCTGGGGGAGCTGGACGCCCAGGACGCGGCCGAGCTGTTCCGCCAGCGCGCGGTGGCAGCGCGGCCGGACGTGCGTCTGACCGGCACGGAGGAAGTGGTCGCCGAGATCGTCGAGCGGCTGGACGGACTGCCCTTGGCGATCGAGCTCGCGGCGGCCAAGGTACGCGTCATGGCGGTCGCCGACATCGCTCGTCGCCTGGAGGACCGGTTCGCGTTGCTGCGCGGCGGGGATCGCAGCGCACCCGACCGGCATCGGACGCTGCTCGCGGTCATCGACTGGTCGTGGAACCTGCTGGCCGAGCGGGAGCGCCGGGCGCTGCGCTGGCTTTCGGTGTTCCACGACGGGTTCGATCTCGACGCCGCGGAGGCGATGCTGGGCGGCGACGCGTTGACGGCGGTGCAGGATCTGGCGGACCAGTCATTGCTGACGGTCGTCGAGACCGATTCCGGCGGCGTGCGCTACCGGATGCTGGAGACCGTCCGCGAATTCGGCCGCATGCAGCTGATCGCGGTCGGCGAGGACGGCGCGGCCGAGCATGCCCAGCGTGCCTGGGCGGTGGCGTTCGCCGCACGGCACGCCCGCACGTTGTTCAGCCGGCGGCAGTTCGACGTCGTCGACGCGATCCGGCCCGAGGAGGGCAACCTTTCCGATGTGCTGCGCCGGGCCTTCGCCGCGGCCGATCCGGCAGCCGCGATGCAGATCCTCGCGGCTCTGGCCGGATACTGGATGATCCGAGGCGAACATGCCCGGCTGCTGGTGGTGATCGAGGCGGCCGCCAGCGTGGTGGACGGCTGGAGGCCTCCGCCGGAGCTAGCCGACGCCACGCGTACGGCGATCGCGATGACCCTCAACGGCGCCCTCGTCGCCAACTCACCACATACCGACCTGCTGCGGGACGCGTTGCGGGCGCTCGGGCCGGGCGAACACGATCGATGGATCGCCGCCATGGTCACCATGCTGATCGATGTCGACCCCCACTCGGCCGACGGTTTCCTGCAGCAGCTGCGTACGCACGCCGCATCCCCGGACCGGGAGATCGCCGCCCTGGCCTTGCCGTGGCTGAGCCAGGCCTTGGAGAACATGGGCCACCCCGACGCGGCCATGGACGCCGCCGAGCGCGGCCTGCGGTTGGCCGACGACACGGCCGGCCCATGGTCGCAGGCGATCATGCACACCATGGCGGCGCAGCTGGCGATGCAGCTCGGCCGGGTGAAGGACGCCTCGCTCCACGCGCATGCCGCGTTGCCGGTGCTGGACCGACTCGGCGCCCAGGACGACGCCATCCAGCTGCGGTCGCTGCTCGCCTTGGCCCACATCGCGGATGGCGACCTCGACCGCGCGGCCGTCCAGCTCGCCGAGCTGAGCGACTCGACGGAGTTCGAGGGGGCCATGGCCGGCCGGCTCTCCTTCGACCTGGGCCAGGCCGAGCTGGCTCTGGCCCGTGGCGACATCGAGACAGGACTGGCCGGTTACCGTACGGCGGGGCGGCGAGTCCGTGAGCTGCGGATGCCGCTCCTGGAACGGACGGGGCTGGAGCCGTGGCTGCTGGTGGCCGAGGCGACCAACCTGGCCGCGCACGCCTATTACGCGCCGGCCGACGACCCGGTCGGCGCCGCGTTGTTCGCGGAGAACCGGCAGCGGGCGTCGCTCGTGCTCGATCCGAACCATCCCTATCTGGACTATCCGGTCTGCGGGCTGGTGCTGTTCGCTCTCGGGGCGTGGGGACTGCTCCGAGGCGCGCTGCCCGTCGAGGACGCGGTGCGGCTGATCGCGCTGGCGGACCGGTTCGCGTACAACCGCAGCGTGCCGACGCTGGCCTGGGAGCGGATCGCTCCGCGGGCCGAGGAGCGGGCACCCGGACTGCTCGCCGCGCTGGCGGCGGAGTACGGCGACCGGCGCGGCCCCGACCTGCTCGACGAGGCACGGGACCTGGTCGAGCGGATCGGGGCCGGCTGATCTTCAGATGTGCTTCTTGTAGCTGCGCACCGACAGCGGCGCGAAGATCGCGATGACCGCCGCACACGCCACCAGCGCCCAGCCGACGTGCCCGGTGACCTGACCGTTGTTCGCCAGGTCGCGCGTGGCGGTGACCACGTGGGACACCGGGTTGACCTTCACGAACGCGGCGAGCCAGCCCGGCAGGGTCTCCACCGGGACCAGCGCGTTGGACAGGAACGTCAACGGGAACATGATCATCATGGAGATGCCCTGGACACTCTGCGCGCTGCGGGCCAGCGTGCCGACCCAGGTGAACACCCAGGCCAGCGACCAGCCCGCGATCATCGTGAGCACGATCGCCCCCACCACACCCGCCACGCCGCCGCCGGGGCGGTAGCCCATCGCGATTCCGGTGCAGAAGGTCAGCGTCGAGGCGATGGCATACCGCAGCAGGTCGGCGATCATCGGGCCGGCCAAGGGCGCGATCCGAGCCATCGGCAACGACTTGAACCGGTCGAACACCCCCTTCTCCATGTCCTCGCGCAGCTGCACGCCGGTGGCCATGCAGGCGGTCAGCGCGGTCTGCGCCAGGATGCCGGGGATCACCAGCGGCAGGTACGCCTGCACGCTGCCGGCGAGGCCGCCGCCGAGCAGGTACGCGAACATCGCCGTGAACAGCAGCGGCTGGACGGTGACGTCGAAGAACTGCTCCGGATTGCGGCGCATCTTCTTCGTCGCCCGCCACGCCATCGACATCGTCTGGCCAAGCGTCTGGCGCAGGCTGTTGTGTGACGTCGTACGCGCGGCGATGTCGTCCGGGGTGAGCCGGCGTGGGGCCGCCACGGGCGCCGGTGTGGTCATCTGCAGGGTCATCGGGCCACCTCGAGCTGGGGCTTGTCCGCGGTCGCGGATCGGTCGGAACCCTCGCCGGTGTCGTGCCCGGTGAGGGCCAGGAACACCTCGTCGAGAGTCGGCGCGTCGACGCTCACCGACGCGATGCCGATACCGGCTTCGCGCAGCGCGATGAGCACGTCGGCGGCGCGGTCGGCGGTGTCGAGCGCCACGTTCATGCGGCCGGACTCCGGGCTGAGCACCGGCTCCTCGCCCAGCAGACGGCGTACGGCCGCCGCGGCGGCAGGCTGGTCGCCGGCGTCGGTGAGCCGCAACTGCAGCGTCGAGTTGCCGACGGACGCCTTCAACTCGTCCGGTGTGCCCTCGGCCACCTTGTGCCCGCGATCGATGACGGCGATCCGGTCGGCGAGCTGGTCGGCCTCGTCCAGGTACTGCGTGGTGAGCAGGACAGTGCAGCCGTCGGCGACGAGCTGCCGGATGGTGTCCCACATCTGGCCACGCGTACGCGGGTCCAAGCCGGTGGTCGGCTCGTCGAGGAAGATCAGCGGCGGGCGGGTGATCAAGCTCGCGGCCAGGTCCAGCCGCCGCCGCATACCACCGCTGAACTGCGAGATCGGCTTGTTGGCCGCCTCCTGCAGGCCGAACTGCTCCAGCAGCTGGGACGCCGTGGCCCGAGCCGTTCGGCTCGACACGCCCTGCAGCCGCCCGAACAGCCACAGATTCTCGTTGGCGGTCAGGTTCTCGTCGACAGATGCGTACTGGCCGGTGACACCGAGTAACTGCCTGGTGCGATGCGGCTCACGGCGTACGTCAACGCCGAAGATCTCGGCCTGGCCACCGTCGATCGGCAGCAGCGTGGCCAGCATCTTCAGCATGGTGGTCTTGCCGGCGCCGTTCGGGCCGAGCACACCGTAGATCTCGCCCTGCTCGATGCGCAGGTCGACCCCGGCTACGGCGCGGAAGTCCCCGAACGCCTTCACCAAGCCCTCCGCGTGGACCGCGGGAATGTTCCTCATGATCGCTCCCTCGTGCCGGCGTCAGCCGGTCGAGGAAAGCATCCGCCACCCCGGTTCCAC
>JABFYB010000375.1 GCA_013361475.1 Hamadaea sp. | reverse complement strand
CGCTGAGAAGGTCGTCTTCTTCATCCTGGCCCCGATCGCGCTCATCGGCGCGATCGGCATGGTCGCCAGCCGCAACGCGGTGCACTCCGCGCTCTGGCTGGTGCTCACCATGCTCTGTCTGGGCGTCTTCTACATCGTGCAGGCCGGGCCGTTCATCGGCATGACGCAGATCATCGTCTACACCGGCGCGATCATGATGCTGTTCCTCTTCGTGCTGATGCTCGTCGGCCGGGACGCGTCGGATGCCGTGATCGAGACGTTGCGCGGTCAGCAGACCGCCGCGATCATCCTCGGCGTCGGCTTCGCCGGTCTGCTCGGCACCGGGCTGCTCCGGGTCGTCGAGAAGATGACGGTCACCGGGCTCGACGAGGCGAACGCCAAGGGCAACGTCCAAGGCCTCGCCTCGTTGTTGTTCACCAAGTACGTCTTCGCCTTCGAGATCTCCAGCGCGCTGCTCATCACCGCCGCGGTCGGCGCGATGCTGCTGGCGCACGTCGAGAAGCGTAAGGAAGACAAGATCAGCCAGCCGGAGATGATGCGGGCGCGGTTCGCGCCGGGCAACTACCCCGGCCCCAAGCCGGGTCCGGGCGTGTTCGCCTCCTCCGACTCGGTCGCCACCCCGGCGAAGCTGCCGGACGGTACGCCCGCCCAGCGCAGCATCTCGCCGATCCTGCCGACCCGGGAGCTCACGGCCGCCGAGGTCGCCGACAAGCACACGGAAGGCCGGTGATCTAGATGACTCCCATGTGGTACATCGTCCTCTCGGCGGCACTGTTCACCATCGGTGCGGTGGGCGTACTGATCCGCCGGAACGCGATCGTCCTCTTCATGTGCATCGAGCTCATGCTGAACGCGGCCAACCTCGCGCTGGTCACGTTCAGCCGGATCAACGGCTCGCTGGACGGTCAGATCATGGCGTTCTTCTCCATGGTCATCGCCGCGGCCGAGGTCGTCGTCGGCCTCGCCATCATCATGGCCATCTTCCGTACGCGACGCTCCGCCAGCGTCGATGACGCGAACCTGCTGAAGTACTGAGGTCGCAATGCAGACATTGATCACCCTGGTGGTGGCGATCCCGGCGGTCAGCGCGGCGTTCCTGCTGCTGTCGGGCAAGCTGACCGACAAGTGGGGACACTGGCTCGGCGTACTCGCGACGGCGACGTCGTTCGTGCTCGGCCTGATCGCCTTCATCCGACTCGCCGACCTGCCGTCCGACGGCCGCTCGGTCTCGGTCCACCTGTGGGACTTCATCCAGTCGGGCAAGCTCGACGTCGGATTCGGTCTTCTCTTCGACCCGCTGTCCGCGGTCTTCGTGCTGCTGATCACCGGCGTGGGCTCGCTCATCCACCTGTACGCCGTGGGCTACATGGCGCACGACGAGGGACGCCGCCGCTTCTTCGGGTACTTCAACCTGTTCGTCGCGGCGATGCTCCTGCTGGTGCTGGGCAACAACTACGTGATGCTCTACCTCGGCTGGGAGGGCGTCGGTCTGGCGTCGTACCTGCTGATCTCGTTCTGGTACAACCGGAACTCCGCGGCGACCGCCGGCAAGAAGGCCTTCCTGATGAACCGGGTCGGTGACGCGGGCTTCGCCCTCGGCATCTTCCTGATGTTCTTCACGCTCGGGACGACCGACTACGACAAGGTCTTCGAGGGCGTGGGCGGCCTGGCCGCCGGCACGGTTCTGATGATGGGCCTGCTGCTCCTGTTGGGCGCGACCGGCAAGTCCGGCCAGTTCCCGCTGCAGTCCTGGCTTCCGGACGCGATGGAGGGCCCGACTCCGGTCTCCGCCCTCATCCACGCCGCGACGATGGTGACCGCCGGTGTGTACCTGATCGCGCGGTCGAACCCGATCTTCTCGGCCAACCCCACGCTTCAGACCGTGGTCGTGAGCGTCGGCGCACTGACCCTGCTGCTCGGCTGCATCATCGGCTGCGCCAAGGACGACATCAAGCGCGTGCTGGCCTGGTCGACCGTCAGCCAGATCGGCTACATGTTCCTGGGCGTCGGACTCGGCGGGGCGGCGTACGCCCTGGCGATCATCCACCTGCTCGCGCACGGCTTCTTCAAGGCCAACATGTTCCTCGGCGCGGGTTCGGTCATGCACGGGATGAACGACCAGACCGACATCCGCCG
>JABFYB010000073.1 GCA_013361475.1 Hamadaea sp. | reverse complement strand
ATCTCGTGCTGGGCTCGGTCCTCGACGTCGCCTTCACCGGCGCCGGCTGACCTGCGCGTACGCGTAGGGTGGGCGGATGCGCGTGGAGCTGGCGAGCGAGCCGATCAGCCCGGACCGGGACAACCTCGACTGGGCTGGGGCGACGCCGGCGACCGCAGTGGTCCTCGACGGCCTCACGGAGGGCCCGGCCACCGGATGCGTGCACGGAACCGCTTGGTATGTAAGCCGATTGGGCAGCCGGCTACTCGCCTACGCGGACAGCGAGCGAGACCTGGCCGAGTGTCTGGCCGACGCGATCACCGCGGTGGCCCTGCTCCACCAGGACACCTGCGATCTGGCGCATCCGGGGACGCCGTGCACGACGGTGACGATGGTCCGCCGCCGGGGACGCCTCACCGACTATCTCGTGCTCGCCGATTCGCCGCTGGTCCTCGACATCGGCGGTACGCCGAAGGTCGTCCTCGACGAGTCGGAGAAGGCGGTCTCCGCGCGGATCGGCCGTCCCCCGAACGCGACTCCCGAGCAGCTGAAGGTGTTCATCGCCGAGCAGCAGAAGTTCCGCAACGTCGACGGCGGCTACTGGGTCGCTCAAGTGGATCCGGAAGCGGGCCACCACGCGCTGCGCGGCACCGTCGAGGACGCACGGGGTGCGCTCCTGACGTCGGACGGTGCCGCGCTACTGGTGACCGACTTCGGGCTCTGGAGCTGGGAGCAGCTCCTGCAGACCGGGTACGCCGACGGCCCGCAGGCGATCATCGACGAGACCAGGCGGGCGGAGTCCTCCGATCCCGATCGCACCCGGTGGGCCCGGGCCAAGGTGAGCGACGACGCCACGGCGGTCGTCTGCCGCTGGCCGTAGTCGCAGTAGGTCATGCGCAACCGTGCTACGCCGCCACGCCGTCGCCCGACTCGGCGGCGGCGGCAGGCGTCCGCGGCGCCGCAGCGGCGACCAGCGCAGTGAGCAAGAGGCTGACGCCGCCCGCCAGGGTCACCACCGGAACATAGGACAGCACGAAGTAGGGAAAGCGGGAGTCCTGGTGCGACCAGCCGAGTGCCGTGGCGAAGAAGTATGCCAGGACCAGTGCCGCCACCGCGGCCAGCGCAGCGATGAGCAAGCCGGGTGCGCCGACGGCCACCATGGCGGCCCTGCCTGCCGTTGTGTGTCGTTGGAACGCGCGTAGCGCCCAACCGGCCAGCATCCACCCGGCTGCGATGCCCACCAGCAGTCCGGCTACGGCCCCGACGGTCACCATCGCGGGTGCTTGCCGGTGAACCGCGATGGTGGCGGTCGGATAGGACGCGTACTTCTCGGTCGGATCTCCGCTGACGCGGACCACGAGGTCGCCCTTGACCGCCCAGAAGATCGTCTGCTCGGGGTACTTGGCGACGGCTTGATCGGTCTGGCTGTAGACGGTTCGCCCGATCTGCCAGCCGTCGGCGGCGAATCGGTCCCGGACCTGCTCGACCCAGGCGTTGACCTCCGCACCGGGCACTTGGTACGCCAGCCAGGTGTGGGTGACCACCGGGTCGGCGCCCGCCGGGACGAGGGATTCGCAGGCTTCGTTGGTGTCCGCCCGGTCGCACGCGTCATAGAACGCCGACGGCCACGGACCCTGCACCGGCGCCGAGGTGGTGACCGACCTCCCGATCGCCGCGACCTCGGCGGCCGCGGGCACGGTCGGCGACGCCCGCCAGACCACCTCGCTGACGATCGCCGAGACGGTCAGGCCGAGGAAGGCGGCGACCACGACGGCCACCATCCGGTACGCGAGTCCGGCGGGAAGCCGGAACCGCCACCGCAGGCCGCTCAGGATCAAGTCGAAGGCCTCTGACCTCGTCGGTTTGGTCCGACCCGGCCCGGCCGCGTCCATCAGCGTCGTGACGATCTCCGGGCCCCGTTCACGCCGGAAGCTCCTCGGATAGCACAGCAACAGCCTGCGGTAGGCGACTTCCAGTCGAGTCATCGTCAGCCCCCTACACTGCCGGAATCGCGCGCAGCCGGGCTGCGGCGACGGACGCGTTCTTGCGAAGCAACTCCACCTCGGCGGTGAGCAACGCCCTGCCGCCATCGGTGAGCCGGTAGTACCGGCGGAGGCGGCCGTCGACGGCTTCCTCACGGTCCAAGGCGACGTGTCCCTCACCGGCGAGGCGGTCCAGTGCGGCGTAGAGCGTGCCCGCCTGGAGCTTCACCCGGCCCTCGGAGAGTTCGTCGACGGTGCGGATGATCCCGTAGCCGTGCAGCGGTTCCCTCGCCAGCGCGGTGAGGATGAAGAACGTCGGTTCGCGGATCGCCATACGGCTAATATAAAGACTACCTATATATACAGTCAATCGAGGCGCGTCCGTCGTGGTGGCGATCTGGCATTCTCGTCGCGTGAAACGTGCGGACCTGTACGCCGAACTGACCAGCATCCGAAGGTCGGTGCGCGAAGCCACGGTGCACTTCGACGCGCTCGCCGACGGCCTGGACCATCCACGGCTGGAAACGGTTCGCCAACGGCTCACGACGGCCGACGCCTCGGTTCGAAGCGCTGCGGGCGGGCTCTCCCTCGTCACACGAACGTCGATCGACGTCGTCGTTCTCATGGCAGTGGGCTGGACGACGGCGAGTCTGGCCGGTGCGCTTCTGGGGCCGGGCTGGACGATCACTGTCACGGTCATCGTTCTGCTGGCTTGTTTCCGGCCCCTCGTCGCCCTGCTCAACCGGTTGGCGCGCCATGCGAACGAACGGCGTACGCGCAGCGACGGAAGCGCACCGGCTTCAACCGATGTCCTGCCCTTACTGGAGTCGGCGCGCATCGCGACACAGCAGACGATGCACAGGTGGCTCGGATCGCACCGCCTGAAGGCCGCCGCCGGATCCCCGTCGGGCCTTCGCTGGTTGGCGGAGCAAGACGCGACCGTCGGCAGCCTCCGACAACTGGAGATCTCGTTGTGCCAGGCGATCGACTCGCTGCAGATCTGGCAAGCAGACACGACAGGTGACCGATGAGCCTCGAGCAGACACTCCGCGATGCGGTCAGCGTCATCGACGAAGACGCTTGCCGGCTGCAGCTCCAGCAGACTCCCGATCCGGTGTTGCTGGCCCGTCTCACGCTGGCCGGCGACGAATTGCGCGCCGCCATCAGGGCACTCGATCCGGTGGAGATGCCACCGTCCTGGCGACTGCTGCTACTGCAGAGTCTGCTCTGGGCCGCGCTGGCGATCGCCGGGCTCGTGGTGGTCCCGCACCCGTCTGAACCGCTCGTGCTCTCCGGACTCATCGCGGCGAGTGCTGCCCTCGCGACCGCGACAACCTCAGCGATACGCTCAGCGATCGATCGCCGCACTGCGTTCCGGATCGGCCAACGGGCGACGGCCACAGTCAGCGTTCTCGTCACCGTCGCACAGGTACGCGAGAAGCTAGCCGACGCCGAGCAGCTGATCGCGAACGCGGACGGCGCGGTGGCCGAGTGCATAGCGTCCGCACACGTCTGGCTCGACGCGCTGGAGCGTCATCGGACGGTGAGTTAGCCGAACGCCTAGTCGGCTGGGGAGGCGTTGGCGGCCGTCTCGGGCGGCGACCGCCAACGCCTCACGGATTACGCCTCCAGGCGGCGGCGACGTCCGATGACGGCGAATAGGACACCGCCACCGATCAGCACGAGCGCCCCGATCAGCAGCGCCGGCAGCGCGACACCCGTCGTGGGCAGGGTGGGCTTGCTCGGCGTGGGGCTCGGCGGGACGGGGCTGGCGCTGCTGGGCACCGGGCTCGGCGACGGACTCGCGCTGGGGCTCGGGCTCGGGCAGGCGGGCAGGTCGCCGATGGAACCCTTCACGTCTTCCTGGTAGCGGTCGGGCCACTTCGCCGTGAAGGAGATGCTGATCTTCTTGACGTCGGCGGGCACCTCATAGGAGAAGGTGTAGCTGCCGTTCTTCGTGATGGTGGTCGGCAGGCCGGGGCTGGCGTCGCCCAGCGGCTGCGGGCTGAGCGAGAGATTCTTCACGGTCTCTTCGCTGTGCCAATTGTTCTTGATGGTCCACGTCACCGTCCGCTTGCCGGACTGATCGCACGGCGCCGAGCCGCTGACGACGGAGGTGTGCGCGTCGGCCTGTCCCGGGACGAGCAGCGTGGTGCAGGCGACGGCGGCGAGGACGACGAGGGTGTTCTTCCAACGCATTGACAATCTCCAAACCGAGGGACGTCGGACATTGTGTACGTTCCGGGCCGATCGCGCTACCCCTGGCGAAAAGTCCACACAGGATTTTGCTTGGAGCTATGCCCCACGTTTGTGCAGAAGGCGCGCCAGTCCACAGTGAAGCGGCACCGGCCGGAAGCCGGTCAGGCGGTCGTGCCGCCGGAGGCCGCGTGCCGAGCACGTTTGTGGCGGTAAAGTTCGCGGTCCGCTTCGCGAAGCGCTGCGACGAGGTCGCCATCGGTCAACCAGGACCAGCCGATGCTGGCGGTGACCGGGGTGGACTCGGCAAGGGTCTGCCAGCCGTGCGTGGCGACGGCTTGGGTGATCCGGTGACCGATCCGCACGGCTTGGTCGAGCGTGGTCGTGGGGAGGACGAACACGAACTCGTCCCCGCCGAACCGGCACAGCAAATCGTCGGGGCGGGTGTTACGGGCCAGGATCGCCGCGACCTGCTGGAGGACGAGGTCCCCGGTCGGATGGCCGTGGGTGTCGTTGACGGCTTTGAACCGATCGAGGTCCAGCAGGCCGATCACCGCCGGAGTCCTGCTCACCGCGAGGGCGGCGACGAACGCTTCCAGGTGGCGCCGATTCGGCAGGCCGGTCAACGGGTCGGACCGGGCGTCGACAGCGTGCTGCTGGGCCATCTTACGCAGGCGTTCCTGGTCCAGCGTCATGCCGACCGAGCCGAGATAGCGCTGCCGAAGTTCGCGGTCACCGGTGGCGGCCGCTGCCATCGCCGCTCGTTCCTCGGCGAGCGCGGCGCGATAGTCGCCTTGGGCGGCGTACGCGATGGACCGCAGGCGGCCGATCTCGGCCGCGCCGAACACGTCCAGTGCGTCGGTGACTCCGGTCAACAGGTCCAGTGCCTTGTCCGGTTCGCCTCCTGTGATGGCGGCACAGGCTGCGGTCAGCTGGCTCAGGTGGCTCAGCTCGGGATCACTGCCCTGCTGCGGGACGGCGACCGCCGGGACGGGGATGCCCAGCGTCGGCAGACGTGCGGCGGCGTACGCCCAGAAGCCGACGTCCAGCGCGCCGAGGTCGGCGGCGTGGGCGTGACCGAAGCGGACGACGGCTTCGAGCCCGGTGATCGCCTGGTCGGTACGCCCATGGTGATCTTCGCAGAGCGCGGCGCGAACCTTGCTTTCCAGGCAGGCGCACAGCGCTTCGGGCAGGCCGGCGCGGCGGCACAGTCGCCGGCCTTGCCGCATGGCGTCCAGCGCCTTGGCGTGAAAGCCCATGGTCGAGTAGCTGACCGAAAGGTCGTGCCAGGTGTCGGCGGCGGCGACGGTCAGCTCGGTCATCTGCCGCAGCAATCGTTCAGCCCGCACCAGGTGGGTGACGGCCGTGCTGAGCGAACCGTTCGCGTATGCCACGACGCCGGACAGGACGTAGAACTCGCCGGTCAGCCGCAGATGCGGCTCGGCCCGGCCCAGCGCTTCCTGGATCGCGTCTAGAGCGGCCGCGCTGACACGCCGATCATTGACCTGCCCGAGGTTGATCATCGCGGCGAGCTTCTCGATGAGAGCCTGGCCGACACGCAACGGATCGTCGCACTCGGCGACGATCCGGTCGGCCAGAGCGCACACCTCGGCGGAACGGCCCGCCGTGGTCAGGCACCGGAAGGTGACCCACTCGGCGGCGACCGGGTCGTCAGTCGGGCGCGCCATGTGCGCCACTCTACAAAAGCGCGTACGCGCGGCGCGATCCGACGCAGCAGTGCGCGGGTATCTGCCATCGATGGTCGATCTCGCAATGGGCCTCGCCAGTACGCCGAGTGGCGTCGGCTCGGCCGCTGGCGTTCAAGGCGGCATCCTCCTACGCTTCTTTGATGGGCTTCTATGAAGACCTGACGGAGCAGACGGAGAAATTCAGAGAGGCGGCCGAGCAGTCGTTTCGCCGCTACCTGTCGCTGTTCGACATCGTCGTGGGACCGGCCGAGCGGCTGGAGTATGTGGAGGCCCTCGGCACCGGCCCGCCCGTGCACCACACGCTCGACCGGGATGACCCGATGCAGGTGCGCTACGACGTGTTCATGACCAGTGTCGTGCGGCTCGTGTCGAGGTTGGAGATGTTCCGGGATTTCGATCTCCGGCAGATCCGAACCCTCGCCGGTTACCAGGACGAACTCGGCGGCCTGGGCGCCGGATCCGGATTGACGGCGCAGACCGTGTTCGGGCGCATCGGCGCCGCGCAGGACTATTTGATGGACGTGCGGGATCTGGTGACGGAGGAGGAGTGGACCGGGCCGGCTGCTCGCAACTTCCAACTGGTGATCGGCGATCCGTTGCAGTTGGCGGTGGTGCTGCAACAGGCGTACGCGCAGGAGTTGAATTATTCGCTGCAGTTGCTACGCCGGAAGATCAAGGAGACGCGGGCGAACGTGCTGATGATCGCCGAGGCGGCGGCCTCCGCGTACAACGGTGAACCGACCTTGGTCGGCGTGCTGAACTTTCTGTCGATCTCCGCGACTGGCGCGGGCCTTACGCTGGGCGGCGGGCCGCTGGCAGTCGGGCTGGGCACGATTTCACTGGTCACCGGCATCGGCTCATTGATCGCGGGGTCCGATTCGGACCCGGAGACCGAGTGGGAGATCTCGCGGCAGTTCGACGGACACGGCTTGATCCCGGAGAGCGTGATCACGTCGGTCAACGAGAACCTCGATCGGCTGGACACGCGGATCACGGGATACGACACGGATCTCTCCGATGCGTTGAATCGCGACCGTGTGCAGCCCGGACCACCACCAGACATCGGCACCTGCGGCTACGACCCGGCGCACCCACATCGGGAGCTGACCCTGTCCAGCGCGTGTATCAAAGTGGCGCGGCCCACCGTGACCCGAGGCGAGAGCTTCGGTGAGTACACCGGCAACGTTCAGGTAGAACTGGGTGATCTGCGAGCGGCCGGCACCGGCAAGCTACCGGATGCGGCGGATCAGCTGGGCAGCGCTGCGGCGAGCTTGGGCGGCATGGTCCTGCCCGGCTGGCTGAGCAACCACTTCCCGCTCTTCAAAGACTCGTGGGAGGCGTGCCGGGACGACCTGTCCGCGGTCCTCGGCGCAGCCCGGGATCGATTCCACGACGCGGCTTCGGCGCTGCTGGAGATCGCGGACAACTACCAGGCGGCCGACCTCCATGCGGGCAGCCGGATGGGCGGCCTGCTCCGGCGGATCGAGTAGATCACCGCACCACGTATCGCACAGTTCTGGTCCCCACGTTGCTGTGGCGGGTGGTGGCGTTGACTCCGAAGGCTGGCCCACCCGGGCTGGGGCTCGGGTCGACTGCGCCGGTGGGTTTGAGACCGCCGCACAGGGCGTGGCCTGCGGGCGGCGAGTCGACCGATGGCACGGCGACGACTCACCGCCCGCGATCTGGGCGGAAGTCCTACGCGCTTACGCCAGGGTGAGGGAGCCCAGTAGGTAGTAGCTGGACACTGTGCCGAGGCCCAGGGTGCAGTTCGTGACGTCGATCGAGGGCCCAGTGAGCGTACGCAGAACCGTGTCGCCGGCGAAGACGCCGGCGGTGACGACGCCGGTGAATTCGTACACGATCACGGCGCCCGCGATCGTGACCGTGTAATTCTCCGCGATCGTGCTGGTCGCGCCCGTGTTCCACACGATGGTGAACGTGTTGCTCGCTGCGGTGAGCAGCGAAAGGCAGCTTCGATTGTTGCCGATCAGATCCGACACGGACGTGCCGAAGACGATGTCCGGATGCGAGATGGAGGTACAGCCGGCGAAGATTCTGTTGACGTGAATGTGCACACCGTCTTGGGGCGTCATCGTCAGAGCCGGATCGAATGTGACGGTCTGACTGGTGGTTCCTGGCAGGCACGTCATGTCGCCCGCGGCCGCCTGAGCCGCGGGGGCGGGCACGACAGCGATCCCTAGGGCGAACAGGCCAGTGATGAAGCGTACGAAGAACTTCGACATGATTCCTCCTCGAGGGCAGCCGCCACACGACGCGTTGGCCCGATTCCGGTTGTGCAGGCCGGTCACCACGCCATTAGCCGGTAGCTTGATTCAGCTGACGCAGGTCGTAGCGACGCAACGTCCGGCTCATGGGGCAGCAAGGCGATGTTCATTTCTCGATCTGGCCGGGAGCCTTGGTCTCAGCGGGCCAACGGCCGCCCGATCAGGGTTCGTCATAGCGACGTCAGTTCGAGGGTCCCGATCGTGTAGATCTTGTCGACGCTGCCCAGTCCCAGAGTGCACAGAGTGATGTCAGTGGACGGACCGGTCAAGTTGGCGACAACGGCGTCCCCGGCGAACACACCCGAGGTGACGACACCCGTCGAGGCCAGGGTATACGCAGCCCCAGCGATGACCCGGTTGGTGTTGACGGCGACCGTGCTGGTTTGGCCGGTGTTCCAGGTGATGGTGTAGCTGCCACTGGCCGCACCGAGCAGGTCGAGGCAACCGGCCGTGATGTTGACGGTGACCGCGCGAGCGCCGGACGTGATAGTGGGCTGCGAAGGCGAGACGCACGGCCCGTACTGAGCGGTCAAAGTCAGCGCCACCGGCTGCGGGGTAAGCGTCAGCGGCGGATCGTATTCGTTGAGGTTGCCGCTCGGTGGAGTACACGTGAGATCCGCGACGCCCGCGTACGCCGGCGCAGCCGCGGTCACGACATTGACGGACAGCGCAAGCGCAACGACAAGGAAGCTCAGAATTCTCCTCATTGGCGCTCCTTCGTCTCCGACGGCCGGGTCCGGCTCTGGCTTGTCGTGGGAGTGCGCAGCGACTTCACGGTCGAGCGGATCACGCGACCCAGCCGCAAACCCTCGCCGCGCGCAGTCAGGGGTCTTCGGTCGGTTGTACGGGCCAACGTGACATCGCGGCCGCCGTCTTGACAATCCCATGTTCCGCAAACCGGAACAGACTCCGTCCTCCCCCGCT